>DATKTE010000410.1:0-3973 GCA_035531295.1 Alphaproteobacteria bacterium | reverse complement strand
CGAAAATCTATGCTGTAAGCCATATGATCTATCCCGTTCTCAAAGCTATTATTAGATCCATATCTTACTACAGAATAGTATGTTATTAAAGTGTATTATCTATAGTTTGATGGTGGCTCAATGTTATTGTTGCTTAGGAATGTTTCACGTGAAACAAGAGAGGCAATCTAAACTTTTCATGACTCTTTACGCGTTTTGAGCATAAAGGCAATAAGACCATTCAACCGAAGGCGTCCTTCAAAGCTGGGAATCAGGTGAGTGGCTGTTCTTGTTAAGAGACCCTCTTTTTCTAGGAGATTAAGCGTTTGCAGGCCGTAAGCTTCCTCCATCTTCAGCCCCGTTTCTTCTGTCATTCGCCTTATTTCAAGCCCTGTTGTGAGGCGCATCCCCATTAGGGTTAACTCCTGAAGCCTTTCAAGCGGGGAAAGAGACACTGAGGCTTGAAGACCATGACCTTGCTTTTCAACAGCATCCAGCCATGTTTCAGGAGCTTTAAAACGGGTCGTGGCCCACTTTTCCCCGTCATGGGTAAGCCGTCCATGGGCACCGGGGCCAATGCCAATGTAATCCTCAAAATTCCAATAAAGCAGATTATGCCTACATTCTTGAGTGGGGGTCGCATAATTCGAAACTTCATAAGGATTAAAGCCAGCGGCTGTCATAATTTCTTCCGTGAGTTCATAAAGAACGGCTGCCGGATCTTCTTCAAGAGTCATCTTCTCACCCCTCGCCAAACGAGTTGCAAAAACAGTCTGCGGTTCAATCGTCAGTTGATACAGGGACAAATGGCCTTTGGCATAAGTTAGAGCCTCATCAAGTTCAGCTTTCCAAGCCTCTTGCGTTTGCTCGGGTCTCGCGTAAATCAAATCAAAAGAAAAGCGAGGAAAATAAGCCGCCGCAATTTCTAAAGCTTTAAGGGCTTCCTTTGCCGAATGGCGTCGTCCTAAAAAGGAAAGCGCTTTGTCATCTAAGGATTGAATACCGAGGGAAAGACGATTTACTCCCGCCTCAGAAAAAGCTTTAAATCTTTCAGCTTCAACGGTGCTGGGATTTGCCTCAAGGGTGATTTCGAGGTTTTCTGCAATAGGGAAAAGGGACTTTGCTGTCGTGAGGAGGGATGCAACTGTCTCAGGGTCCATAAGAGACGGGGTCCCTCCTCCTAAAAAAATACTGACAAGGGTTGATCCGTCTTGGTGTTGGGCAGCACTCTCCAACTCCTTTACAAGAGCCCCTTTCCATCGTTTTTGATCAATTTTCTCCCTTACATGACTGTTAAAGTCACAATAAGGGCATTTTGATAAGCAAAACGGCCAGTGAATATAAAGACCAAGAGGTTTCATGCAGCCTGAGCCATCAGCCGGATCCTTCGATTGATTACCGTCATCATGGCAAAATCAACACTTGAGGCATTCATCAAATCAAAAAGAATCGATTCAACATCAGAAGCTTGAATGACATTTTTCTCAAGTAAGCCCTCTTTCGTAAAGAGATGATCTAAGGGCTTACCACTCATGAGAATCAGGCGGGTGAGGTTTTTTTGGTTCACATATAATTCTTCTATGAGCGCATTTGCAGCTCCTTGCTGCCAGTGAGTTTCTCCAGACAAGGAAAGCGCCGTTTTACGTAGCCAATCAAATCCCAATTGCTGTCCGAGCGCAAAATACACGCGTGCCACGAGTTGAATCTCCACATTCGTTTCCTGACTCAAGATAATCATATCCGGTGCAGAAACAAGCGGATCTAAGATGAGCAACCTCTCACTTAAAGCAAAAGGAACACCTAAGTGCTCGTACTCTTTACATTTTTCCTCATGCGCTTGAAGTTGTTGCGGTGTGAAGAAAGATGTTAATTCTATGCGTAAGATCTCAAATCCTGTCTTAAATTTATGGATCGTTTCTTCAATATCTTTATGAGTTCGCATAAACTTTAAAAACCAATCTGTAAATCGCTTAACGCTCTCATAAATATTAAGCATAAGATCGGTTTGGAAAGTTGTCGGAAGAGACTCCATCGTCTCTAAGTCGCGCCAAAGAGACACAAGTTCCAAGAGATCCCTCACCACTAAATAGGCCCGTGCCACATCTGCACCCTCAACTCCCGATTGACGCCTCATTTCGTGGACAAAAGTAATTCCCATACGATTAACAATGCTATTGGTAAAAAGCGTCGAGGTGATCTCACGCTTTAAGGGATGGGCTATAATCTCATCTTTGTAGGCATGTTGAAGGCGTTCAGGGAAATAGCTCAAAAGCCTCGCGTGTAAAACGTCGAGATCCGGTAATTCTGATTGGATGAGTTGATGCTTTAAAGAGAGCTTAGAATAAGCTAATAAGACAGCAAGTTCTGGGCGGGTTAGTCCTTGTTTATCTGCCACTCTTCTTACAATTTCTGTCTCATCGGGAAGTGCTTCTAAGGCGCGATTTAACAGTCCTTCACTTTCTAAATCCCTCATCAACCGGGCTTGTTCATCTAATAACTTAAACCCCTGGCTCCGCGCAAAGCTAATCACTTGATTTTGCCAGAAATTATCCTTAAGAACAAGACGGGCCACATCATCGGTCATACGTTCAAGAAGAGCATTGCGTTTGCTGTAGTTTAACCCATTTTTTATCATGGCTTGGTGAAGAAGAATTTTTATATTTACCTCGTGATCAGACGTATCAACACCTGCAGAATTGTCGATCGCATCTGTATTCAAGCGCCCACCATTTTTGGCATATTCAATACGACCAAGTTGAGTCAGCCCTAAATTAGCGCCTTCTGCAATGACTTTGGCGCGAACATCAATTCCATTGATGCGAAGATCATCATTAGCCCGATCACCAACTTCGATATTGGTTTCACTTGTTGCTTTTATAAAGGTCCCAATTCCTCCAAACCATAAGAGTTCAACGGGAGCTTTTAAGATATACCGAATCAATTCAGGAGGAGTTAATTGATCATTGCGGATTCCAAAGAGAGCCTTCATTTCAGGAGTCACAATGATGGATTTAACTTTACGATTAAAAACACCCCCACCTTGTGAAATGAGAGCAGAATTGTAATCCTCCCAGGAAGATTGTGGCAGATCAAAAAGACGCTTTCGTTCTTGATAACTTTTTTCAGGATCCGGATTAGGATCAATGAAAATATGGAGGTGGTTGAAGGCCGCTAAGAGCTTTAAGTGACGTGAAAGAAGCATGCCGTTGCCAAAAACGTCTCCAGACATATCTCCAATTCCAACAACGGTTATTTTATCCCTGTTTGCGTCCATGCCCATTTCACGGAAATGTCTCTCAACAGATACCCAAGTTCCTCTCGCTGTGATTCCCATTTTTTTATGATCATAACCCGTTGATCCTCCTGATGCAAAGGCATCGCCCAACCAAAAATTATATTCGGCGGAAATTTCATTGGCATAATCAGAAAATGTTGATGTCCCCTTATCAGCAGCAACAACTAAATAAGGGTCATCTTCGTCTCGTCTGATAACATCTGGTGGAGGGATTATCTCACCCTGTTGCATGTTGTCTGTAAGATCTAGGAGACCGCAAATCATCGTTCGATAGCAGGCAATAACTTCTTCCCAAAGAGCACCTTTCTCTTCTCGCGCAGGGGGGCGTTTAACAACAAATCCACCTTTCGAGCCCACAGGTATGATGACCGCATTTTTAACTGTCTGAGCTTTCATAAGCCCCAGAACTTCTGTTCGAAAATCCTCTCGTCGATCAGACCAGCGAATTCCACCGCGTGCCACCTTACCTCCTCGCAAATGAATAGCTTCAACCCGCGGAGAATAAACGAAAATTTCAAACATTGGCCGGGGCAAAGGCATTTCATCTACTGCCGAACAGTCAATTTTGAACGACACATAAGACTTTGGAATACCATCTTTTAGTTGATAATAATTGGTCCGTAATGTCGAACTAATAGCGTTCACAAATTTAGACAAGATCCGATCTTCATCCAAATTCTCCACGCCCACCATCAGGGT
>DATKTE010000409.1:0-5027 GCA_035531295.1 Alphaproteobacteria bacterium | reverse complement strand
TGGACGTGTATGGATTTGCTTTCGAGTCTAATAGGGCAAATCGCGCATCTTAAGATGAGCGTTTCCGCAATGATTTTGGATTCCTCTATTAAGATGCAGCCAGACTCGTGAGAAATATCAAGAATGCCTTCTTCTTGGTTCAATTCAGGCGTTGAAGGTTCATAGCCATTATGGATAGGCATTAAAGGTAAAATGTGCATGAGATCCTCCAGTTCAGTAGCACTTCCCTCCATGCGTCATCCCGGAATTTATAAACCCTTGGCGACCCCTTGGGAGCATTAGGGTTTGTTAATATCCGGGATCCAGAGAGAGGTTCGAATCATAAAAAGTCCTAGGTCCCGGATATTAAGAAAATCTAAACCGGACCACGACCGGGTAAGATTTTCTAAATTCCGGGATGACGCTGTTTGTATTCCCCATTTTTTCTACTCCGCTGAACACTGCGTCGGCGCTGACCAAGCCGCTGCCATCCTAACAGGTATCAGATGCTCAAGTCTTTCCTTTGTCCTTAAATCCTTGAAGAACAATCGTAGACGGGTCGGTTTCTGAGAAAGAGCTTTTTTGACCTCAACGGGTGATGTGTGAGCATGCCGCCCTATTTCTGCTTCTTGTTCATCTGGGCCATTTTCCAAGTCAACACCTCGCAAAAGAGGACCATATCTGAATTCTTCTTGTGGAGCGCATTCATCATATCGAAAATAGGTAAGCCCTGAGGGTGTTTGACGAACAGTATTTTCATGAACTTGGTAAAGGTCTTCGCAATACTCATCCAATGCGTAATGAGGAATAGCATCTTGCTCTACTGGTTCACTTTGACCTGTGCCAAGAGCACAGAGAAGAGTGACAGATCCGAAGCGTTCTCCTGTTTCACCTTTGGCAATAAGCGAATATTTCACAACCTTTCCTCTAATTTCACCCCCTGGCAAGCGTGGATCGGTTAAGGTAACAGATGTATCTGTCGTCACATTTTTGAAGCTTTCCCAGAGGCCTTCGAAGGAGACCTCGAGACATCTGGCGCTTTTTGCAAGCGCAAGCTTGGCCCGTTCCATGGCGTGTTCGGCAGCCTGATAGCCTCGATCCGTCAAGAAAAAGGACCCTCGTGCTGGATCACCTAACGGCGTATGGAACACCTTTTTTAAATGCCAGAATTTCAGGTCCTTTTCAAAGGACAGATCAGATGTATGGTCCGCCTTACACCGATAAATCCCATTTTTATAAGATACTTTTGCGCCAAGACTATAATAGGCCTCAGGGCGCCAAACATATACCCCTGGGTCAGGATTAATATTTTGAAGGGTAAATTCCAACGTTTTCTGTGGGGCCTCTCCTGGATAGAGAGACTGAAAGTTGTGAAGAAGCGTGAGAGACAGCGTTTCTTTCCGACGCTGTTGAATTTGCCATCCCACGATGAGCGTTGGTTTGAACCAATGTCGTTCTAAACGATAAGGTTTGGGTGGATCCCCTTCTTCACTTAAAGGAATTGCAGGGGAAAAACGCTGGTACAGGGGCGAAGTTGGGAACATGGGTTTTAGTTCACTTTTAATGACCCAGATACCCGATTTACCAATTCGTCTGCCCGCTTCAGGCCATTTTTTCAGAAGGGAATGCTGGGTATAGGTACTGACTTTAAAATGAGGAAAGGCCCTTCGAATAGAAGAACTCAAACTGGAAACACCACTTTGGGATTGAGCCCAGTTTACGTGAACATTAACGGTACAGGCTTTGAGGGGAGATCCAACGACCCTCATCTTTAGACTGTTTGGAAAGAAATCTTGACCGAGGGGTAGGTCTTGTTTTCCTTCAAACCAATCGGAATGGGAAAGTTCCACCGTGCGTCGGTCACAATATAAAGAAGCGGTCCGCACATCTTGCACCTCTTGAAAATCATTGATATGTCCTGGCCGAACCCAGAGATCATCCCAATAGGGAGGAATGCGGCTTTCTTTTTGTAAAACAGCATTTTGTTCCAGGAAGTTTTTAGGCCGTGCGATGAGTTCTATTTCTGCCAAATCTTCTTCTATTTTGAGAGGGCTGCCAACCAGTGATCCTTGGAAGAAAACCTCGTCATTTTCTCCTCGAATAATTCCCTCCGTTCCGGGTGGAGGAAGAGGAGAGAGGGCATCAATTATGAGGCGTGCTTTAGAAAAATAATTTTCTTCTTGAGAAATTTCTAAATCAAAAATAGAAATATCATCTTTCTGCAAAAGAAAAACGGGTGACCATATTAAGTAAATGTTCATTTTTTTACCTCTCTAAAAAACAAAAGAGTTGACGAAAGGAGAAAGGGTCACTAGATAGTAGTGCACTCATTAATAAGCGAGTAGGTACGGGTCCATGACGTCTCAAAATTCTTGGTTTAATTCAAAAGGCTACCTCCAGGGTATTTTCTGGATGCTTATGATGTGTTTTATGAGCAATTTAAATGATATCCTTACGAAATTTGTAGGGATTCGCCTTCCTGGCGCAGAAGTGGCCTTTTTTCGTTTCCTTTTTAGTACCCTTGCCCTTCTCCCGTTTATGATAGCTCGTGGAAAGGGATCTTTTGTCACCCCTTATGCTGGTGTTCATTTTATTCGAGCGCTGTTGCTTGTTCTTGCTATTGCCCCGTGGTGTTATGGCGTTGCGGCTCTTCCTTTAACGATTGCCACAACAATTGGTTTTACAACGCCCTTTTTTATCCTTCCCTTGGCTAGAATCTTTTTAAAGGAACAAGTGGGTTGGCAGCGATGGGCTGCAACTATTTTTGGCTTTATTGGGATCCTCGTTATTGTTCATCCTTCCGGAGATGCATTTAATCCCATGGTTCTTGCCCTTGTAGCTTCGACGGTTATGTTCGCCTCTCTAGATATCATCAATAAAAAGCTTCTTATTGAAGATGAAAGTCTGTTGTCCATGCTGTTTTTTTCTGCTTTAGGAACGGCTGTCTTAGGTTTGATTCCTGCCACCTTAGTTTGGGAAACTCCCACGTATCAGGAACTTTTTTTCCTCTTGCTTTTAGGGGGAGGTGGGGCAAACCTCATTTTATTTTGTGTCTTAAAAGCTTATGCAGCAACAGATGTTTCCGCTATTCAGCCTTTTCGGTACTTTGAATTTATTTTATCCAGCATTTTTGGACTGATTATTTTCCACGAGTTCCCAACTGTTAGCACCCTATTGGGAGCGGCTATCATTATTCCTGCGACTCTTTACATTACAATTTATGAAACCCGAAAGCAGAAAAAGAAAGCTGCGCGGGATGAGTTGGAGATGAAGAAAGCCGCTTGAGCAGAGTAGCAGAGTAGCAGAATTGCAGAAGAGCAGAAAAAGTCAGTGGTCATTTAAAAAAAGGCGTCATCCAGGAATTTACAAAATCTTAGGCGAAAAGCCTTAGATTTTGTTAATATCCGGGACCTAGGATTTTCTGTTGTTTAAAGTTTTCTCTGGGTCCCGGGTACTAACAAACACTCATGCTCGAAACTCGCATTGTGTTTCTAAGTCCCGGGATGACGCCTTATTTCTATTCTTTCTATTCTTTCTATTCTTTCTATTCTTTCTTTTTTTCTGCTTTTCTTTATTCTTCTGCTACACTGCCTTACTGCTCTTCAAGCTCCAACTTCCACCCCACATCAAACCCCCATTCATCCGTTTCCAAATGATAATTTTTGACAACCATTAAGAGCAGGGGATGGTAAGTGATAAACCCCCCGGGAAAGCTGTCAGGAATGAGAACCCACCGATCTTCCGTTTTTTCAACCGGATAGGATTTCCCAGAACTTTCATATAAGTGAAATGCAAGTGGTTCTCTTGCCAATTGAAGACGAGAGATTCCTTGAGGAACATTTTGGGTAAGGGTTTGTAGACACCCCACCCGAAGAAGGGCCCCCTTCCAGATGCCACTTAAGGCGGGGGATGCTTTGTCTTTGCAGGTAATGATTGATTGAAACTTTCGATGCTCTGTGTTTCCAATACAGACAAGCTTTCCATTAATGGTGCGCCGCAGAGCCCCTTGTGCAATTGGAGTCAATGTTTGTGTGCATTCGCGGGCAGAAAAAGGAGGGAGTGAATTGCCAATCCCTATTATTTCTAGGATTAAATCCGTGTCATTCATGAGAAATCTCCTCGAAGGCGAGCTTTCAAGCCAATGGTGTGGACACGAATCTGTTCGTCAACCATGTGCAGGAGTGAGCTTTTATCTATCTTTAAGCTGACCTCAAAGGCTGTTGATGTATACCTCTTCAGGTGCTTTTCAACAGCTCTTCCCAGGCTTAAAATTTCTTTGGTTCCTGCATAATCGCTCCAGATCTTTATCGTCAGTGTGACTATGAGTGGACCCCAGGGAAAACCTTGCATGTAGTGCCCGGGCTCAAGGGTTATATATGGATAGGGTGTTTTAGGGGGGACCTGAAGAAAAGTCGGACAGATTTCTTCCAAGTTTGCTTTTAGATCGATTAAAAATTCACGCATCTGTTTCCTCTTTCGCTGTCATCGATAAAAAGCGATTGTATTGAATAAGGACCGGCGCGTTCACAACACAAAGGCGTTTGGATTGCTGGTGAAGATTCCATAAAAAAGCTATTTTTGAAGGAAGAGTTACCCCTGTTCTTATCACGATCTGATAGTGAGGCGTTTCTTTTTGCTGTGCACTGAACAACGGCCAAAGAGATGCCCACAGATGGGGGCCTTTTGTCCATTCTTCTCTCCAGCCGCCCTCGCGGTCATCGCGTCTTTGCGGCAAAAGAAGGATAAGGGATTCTCTCAAATCCTGAGTGGTGATGGGTTTCATGGGTTTGTTCCTTATGTTAGTTTCGTATTAATTCCCCTCACCCGTCATGCGCTTTGCGCATGACGACCTCTCCCACAAGGGGAGAGGTAAGCAGCCAGCACTTTAATCACCTCTCCCCTTGTGGGGGCTTTGTTGAATAATTCCGTGTTGGGTTGAGAGAGAGTTTAAAGAGGGATGTTACTGTTAAACCGGAACGGTCTTTGGCATTCCTAGGAGCGTTATTTTATTAATAATACTGCACCAAACTCTAATTTCAATGGCTTGA
>DATKTE010000408.1:0-4105 GCA_035531295.1 Alphaproteobacteria bacterium | reverse complement strand
ACAGCAAATCCTTTGTTGAAGTCATTTTTTATTACTTTGATTTCAGGATAGCTGCCGGCAAGAAATTGAGCCGAACCATCTGTTGAACCATTATCAACCACTATTACTTCAAGCCTGTCTTTTGGATAATCAAGGTTTTTGATACTGCCAAGGCAGGTGCCGAGATAATCCTTACCGTTTAAATTGACTGTTATTATTGAAATGAGAGGATATTGAAAAATTTTTTCCATGCAGATTTCTCCTCAAAATGTTACTAAAAAGTAAAAATAAACTTTTTTAAATTATAACAAACAATTTAATATAAACAATAATTAATGCTAAACTGGACTCCAGTGTTGAATTATTCTAAAAAAGTTATGATAAAAATTAGCATAATCTGGCAACATCTAATTTATTTATATTGTTATCCCCGAAGGCAAAGGAGCTTTATAAATAGCCATAGTGATAAATTAGAGGATTGGAGTAAAAAAAACTATCTTCAATATTTAGATGAATTAAATAAGTATGAAATTATTCAAAGAAGGAATACATATTCAGTAGATAGATTCTCAAAGAGCATAAAGATTAATTGGAAATTTAGAAATCCAGGTAATGCAATTTTAGACGATGGCAGATCCCCGGACACTTTTGAAGATACAATTAGATTAAGCTATGAACCAGAAGAGTTTAGGGAGCTATTACAAAAACTGGAGGCGGAAGAACCACTGCGATTGAAATAGTTAAGAGACTTTATTAGAGTGTCAAAAAAGTGGGAACGTAGTGTAACCAATCACTAAGAATGGTATACTTACCGGGGAGTGTCTTAGAAAAGAGGGAATGTTAGATGCATGGATAGTTTGTCCGAGGGTGTTTTATTAGAGAATATTAGATATTGTAGGGCAGGCGGTCCTGGATGTTAGTAAGTAAGGAAAAAACAGAAAAGACCTAAAAAACTAAAAGGAGGTACTAAGGTGGTTATACAAATGGGCGAGCTCCCGCGTGTCTTGCGGAGATGGCGGAGATGGGGGCGAGGAAAGATAATTGGGATTGTGGCAGGGATCGTAGTGGTGATATGGCTTTTAGCGCCAATTTATGTCGTAGGGCCCGGCGAGGTGGGCGTGGTGCGGCAATTCGGCCGGGAAGTGAGACAGACGGGTCCCGGGCTAAATTATCACATTCCTTGGCCTATCCAAAGGGCTGATGTAGTCAATATGGCCCAGATAAGGAGGGCCGAGATCGGCTTCAGGACGGTGGGGGCACAGGGGCAGCAGTCGTCACACGAGCGAGTGCTTGCAGAAGCGCTCATGCTCACTGGCGACGAAAACATAGCCGATATCCAGGTCCTGGTGCAATACAGGGTGAAAGACGCCTCGCAGTTCCTGTTTGAGGTTCGTGATCCCGAAAAGGCTCTTTGGTCAGCAACCGAGGTTGCCCTCAGGGGTGTTATCGGCAAAAACACCATCGACGATGCCATGACCGTGGGTCGGCCCTTGGTGGAAGCCGACACCTTACTCTTTTTGCAAAGGCTGCTGGATGACTACCAGACCGGGCTGCATGTGGTTGAACTCAAGTTGCTGGTGGTAGACCCTCCCGATGAGGTGAAAGACGCCTTCCATGAGGTAGTGCGCGCCCTTGAAGATAAAGAAAGACTTGTCAGGGAGGCCGAAGGATATGCTGCGGACCTGGTGCCGAAGGCCAGAGGGGATGCGGAAAAGGAGATAAAAGCCGCTGAAGCTTATAAGGAGGAAAGGGTACTACGTGCTGAGGGCGATGCTGCTAAGTTCCTTAAGGTTCTCGAAGAGTACCTTAAGGCACCAGCGGTGACCCGGGAAAGACTATACCTGGAAACGATAGAGCAAGTTCTGGCCGATATCGAGAAGTTCATTATTGATCCCCAAGTCGGTGGCGGCAATCTGTTACAGTTTCTACCACTAACAGGGACTGAACCTGAAGAGGAGGGTAAAGAATGAAAACCAAGGTGATTAAGATTATTATAGGAACGGTGGTGGTGATAGTGGCCCTGATCGTGTTGAACCAGACCGTATTTACGGTAGATGTGACCAAACAGGCCATCATCACTCAATTCGGAGAGTATATGAGGACGATTGATGAGCCGGGGCTGAACTTTAAGATCCCTTTCATTCAAACGGTAAATTTTTTTGAGAAGAGAATACTGGTTTCCGATGCCCCTCCGACGGAGTATCTCACTCTGGACAAAAAGAGGCTAGTAATAGACAGTTACACCCGCTGGCGGATTATAGACCCTCTCCAATTCTATAAAACGGTGAGGAATGAGTTAGGAGCCCTGGCCAGATTGGATGGCATCGTCTTTTCCGAACTGAGGACAGAATTGTCTGCCCATACTTTCAAGGAGATAATAGGCGCCCAGAGGGAGCCTATTATGGAAACCGTGGCCAAGAGGAGCAGCGTGATAGTGAGCGAGTTCGGAATAGAGTTAATAGATGTCAGAATAAAAAGGGCCGATCTTCCCCAAGAGGTCCAAGACAGCGTCTACGCCCGAATGGTGGCGGAGCGAGATAGGATAGCCAAGTTATACCGCGCTGAAGGGGAGGAGAAAGCAAGAATAATCAGGGCCGAGGCGGATAAAGAGTTGGTCATTATCTTGGCTGATGCTTACAAGGTGAGCAAAACGCTGAGAGGAGAGGGAGATGCCACAGCTACCGGAATTTATGCCAAAGCTTTTGAAAAAGACCCCGAGTTCTATAGCTTTCTGAGGGCGCTGGAAGCTTATGAGAAGTTCCTATTAAGTGGAACCACGCTGGTGCTGGGGTCTGACTCCGAGCTATTCAAGTACCTGGAGAGTCCGGAAGTGGAGAGTCCGGAAGTGGAGAGATAAAAACTCGGCTTCACGATGGCAGCTCAGTCCGATTATTATACCATTTTCTTAGCGACAGAGCCCTCTCTGAAGAGAGGCTGGCTCATATTTTAAGATGAGTTCCGTGAGGAACAAGATTGCTATAACTGGTTATTTACAAGTCGATGGCTGGAAGGCCTTGTGTGTTCCAAATGCAATGGGAAAGAATACAGCCGAATTAGTACTCGAGGATTATACAAATGTAAAAATTGTCATTATCAGGTTTCTTTAACAGATGGCACTATTTTCCATATGACAAGAACACCTTTGATGAAATGGTTTATGCTTATTTATAGAATGGCGACTTCCAAGACAGGGGTTTGTAATCAACGAAATGAAAAGAGAACTTGAGATAAACGACTACAAAACAGTTTGGGCGATGGCCCGTAAGGTTCGCAAAGCAATGCCAGGCCGAGACGCAAAGTATAACTTATCGGGTCTTGTTGAAGTTGATGAATCATTTTTTGGCCCAAAATCTGAAGAAAAACGTGGTCGTGGTGCTTAAAAATAAGGGCATCTTGCGGGGTGTATTTAAGGTTATGAGACCAATTAAGATTACTTTCTTAACTGACAGGATGATTAAGGGCCATGGTGTTGACCTTGTCGTGGACAGGATAGCTGATGGACTTTCAAAAAAAGGATATATTTGTGAAGTTTATGCAAATGTTGTTGATGAAACTTTCGCAAACAGGACATCGTATAAAATATATAAACTCCCCAGCGTGGGACTCGCAAATTTCTTAGTTACGGAGCGCAGGATAAGGAAGTTTGCAAGTTTCTTTAACAGCAGGGATACTGATTTATTTATAATACAATCTTTTCCGTTTTACAGCCTTATCCCGTTGCTTAAAAAACCTGTACTTGTTGTTGATCATGGCGTTATTTCTGTAGCCGGCCTGCCGTTAAAAAGGAAAATCTACTATAGGTATCTTCAGTACAGCCAGAACCTTTCTTATTTCAGGAAAGCAAAAAGAGTAATAATGGTTTCAAATTACCTGATCGGCCAGCTTCCGGGTTATATAAAGAAAAAGGCTTCTTTCATCTACAACGGAATAGACCACTACCAGAATGAAACAGTAGCCAGTGGTGATATCCTGAAATTCAGGGAAAGGCTGGGAGTTACTGCGCAAGACATCCTGCTTTTATATGTAGGCAGGTTAAACCTCACAAACCAGCCGTACAAGGGACTTGCAGAGCTTGCAGATATCTATCAGAATGTATCACAAGAAAACCCGGCCATAAAACTGTTAA
>DATKTE010000407.1:0-2522 GCA_035531295.1 Alphaproteobacteria bacterium | reverse complement strand
CCTTCAGTTCGCTTGCGCTTAGAGCTGTGGTTGCCGATACTAAGGAACGCCGCACAGCACCTCACGATGCCGCACTTCCCGTTCTCTTCGTCCAGGAGCAGACCCGGACGGAGGGATTTTAACCCTGTGTTAGACATACTTATTTCTCAATTCCTCCAATGTCTTGGTTGTTCTCTTTCTCTTTTATGCTTCAAGGCACGCGTCAACGACCTCCTGCTGTAAGCAGGAAGCATCTAGGCTGATACTCAAGTATGATATTATCACTGAATTTTACGATTTGTTAATTCTTGTCGATGCAATAAACTCCAAATTAAAAGCTTAGGAGCTACTAATAGTACGAGGCCAATAAAAAAATAATAACAACTACTTTACTGAAAAAATCATCTGATTTTATCCAAATGATCCAGCCAACCACAATTAAAAAAAAACATAACTATTTGTTAGTACTATTTAATGGAAGTAATTCTGAATTTTAAGCCGCTGTGACCATATCGTCAAAATCGATCATAGTCAATCCCTGTTCTTTGATTACTCTATATCATATTTGAAATTATTCATTTGTAGAAGATTTTTAAAGAAAGAAGATATAGTATGGACGATGGACAATCTAATCGGTAATGTAAGCCTGGACATTTTCTTAATGTTCATTTGTTCATTTATCCTCACTCTGATCACAGGTATTAAAGAAATTTAAAGAAGTAAAAATCGATATAATACAGGACTAACATGGTTCTCAATCCTACTTTCTGGGGATTTTTCTTTTTCGGCATCCTTGCAGGACTATGTCCCTGCAATAGTGTGCTGTGCCTCGCCCTCATGGGTTATGTGACAGGTGATAATAAAGCAGAACGAAATTTCCGTGATGCGCTTCAGCTCACACTCCCTTTCGGTCTTGGCACACTGCTTATCATAGTGCCTCTGGGCGGTATCGCTGCGTTTCTTGGCAAAAGCGTTGTTCTTTTTGATGAACGAATAGCCTATGTACTGGGCAGCCTTGTGTTTGTTCTAATGGCGCTGCAGTTCTTTGGCGCGTACCATATGCCAGTGAAAAAAGTATTCAGGAATCTGCGCCTACCTCCCTCGACCACACCGCTGGGAACTTTCTTGCTCGGTTTATCATTTGGCGCGATTACTATGGGAAGGGTTGCGCCGATGCTTTTTGCTGTTCTTACCGTGGCCGCAGTATCGGGGTCTGTGGCTTACGGGATTACTATATCTCTCCTTTTCGGAACAGGTATGGTATTGCCCCTGGTAATCATAAGTTCCATTGGCGGAGCCGCAGGAAAAGCCATACGCACAAAGCTGGAAGAAAAAGGCGTCCTGATCGACTGGCTGCTGGGGATAATACTATTATTGGTAGCGATATATTTCCTTTTCCTTGCTTTTAATTAGTCTTCACAAGCTTTAGACTGAACAAATTCAATGAGTAATTACAATTGATACATAACATTTAGCAGAGCATAAACACCCCTCCCTCGGTCACTATACCCCGTACTTGAAGGATGCGGAGCTTGTTAACGTTTTTTGGCATATAAAGGTTTTTATTTATTCTTAAGTGTACAGTCTTGAATTGAAATATATTTCTCAACTACATCCCATCCCTGTCCAACTGATCCGTGATAACACCCAGGTGCCCAAAGATGATCCTTGCACCATTCTTTGAGATGTGGAAAGTGCTGTCTCAATATTCTGTTTGATCGTCTTTTGATCTTCTTTGCAATAAAACTTACGACAATATTTTGGTGGGTATTGAATAAATAAATGGACATGATCAATATTTACAAAAATATCTATAATCTTGATATCCATTTCTTTGCATGTTTTTCTGATAATGGCTTCCGTAACTAGGCCAACTTCTCCATCAAGGATCTTACCTCGATATTTTGGAGTTATTACCATGTGATCAGTGAGTAACGAAACAGTATGTCTATCATGTCTCAATTCTTTTGACATCTCCCTACCTCAATAATCCAAAATTTAGTAATGTTATTAAAACATATGCAAAAGCTAGGTGAAAGTATTTATGATAATTACTAAATTAATTTTGTAAATAATTGATACAATATCTAATATCATTTATGCTTGTCAATCCGGAATCAACCGGCTGCAAGCGTCTAAGAAAACTAAAAACCACTTGCAGATCATCTTCCCGAAGCCGGTCCGCAGGTTAAGAGCAAATCCCGAATACATCGACAGAGCCATAACCAGGACCAGGACCAGAAGCAAAGCCCCCGTGGGTAACCTCACAGGCAAACACGTTACCGGTTTCCAGGGAGGGGCAGCTGCAACCATAGCAGTCCCCAACGCCATGCGGCTGAAAGGTTTGAGCGATGTGATGGGCAGGACCTGGATGATGAGGACGACCTGCCGAGCGAAGCAGATCGGGACGGGCACCCGGCAAAGTGAAGCGAGAGGGTGTTAAAATCATTTCAAAAAAAAACCGCTGATGGAGGCATATCATAATTATCCCAATAATTGATCCGGGATCCATAGGGATAAAACATTTATGCATCCCATCCAAA
>DATKTE010000406.1:0-5764 GCA_035531295.1 Alphaproteobacteria bacterium | reverse complement strand
GTTACCCACAGGGTCCACAGCCCTGCCTAGCTTAGCTAGGGAGCTACTAGGGGGCTGGTGGACTTGTGGATAACGCTCACCCCCCAAACCGGACATTTCTAAATTGCACAATGCGGACATTTCTAAATTGCGTTGACAGTCCTTGCTGAATGTTTACCCCTTCATCATCTTATGCTTCATTATAAATATTCACCCCACTCGTCACGAGGTGGTGGCTGACGAGAGCTGAGTCATCACAAACTTTTTTAAGTTTTATTTCAGGTATAATATGATTATAGATATAATATTTTATTTCTTTTTTAAGTCGTTTGTTGTCCCATTATGTATATAACAGTATCCTTGAACATTACCTGCATAACAATTTTTGGGATCTGAGTATATCGTGAACCAATCTGTTTGCCCATCAACAAGCCACCCCGGCGGAAAATATTTACCAATGTAGAAAGTATAATTTGATGAAACATCTACATAAAAATTAACAGTTGGAATATTGGAGCTATCACAAGGGTTTGCAATAGTTATTTTTTTACAACACCAAGGCTCGTTAGGTTGACACGTCGGACCATCAGTCTTCCTTGAATTGTCACAATTACTCGTATAATCAATTTGTACATGCGCCCAATGCGTTGTCGTAACTTTATTCTCTATACATACTCTGTATGAAAGATCAGCTATGAGTATGTTCGGATTTATCAAAGTAAAAATCGAAATCAACGCCAGAAATCCCAATTTTTTACATTTTTTTCCATTTATCATACACATTTTTCTCTCAGTAAAAGATTACTTTTTATCGCCTAAGTCTATTTGTGAAGTGTTAACAATATATTAATTTGATATTATGAATACGCTTTAAAATAGAAAAAAGGATAAAACCACTATCTACTGAGATAAAATACAACCCTTGCCATGGATACAAGTTCAGAATATTACTTCGCATAAGGGTTGCGGTAAATTTTTCCTTATCCCGGACTGGTATCATATTGTTAAATAGAAAGAGTAATACAATGAAAAAGATATGTCATATCTTAGCCTTACAACTTATAACAACGACAACTTTTTGTCCGCTCTCAGCGGAAACGCTTCCACAATTGCAGCAATTCTCAAATCAATTTTCACTAGGTTTAGAAGGTTTTCATTATAACTATCGTGAATCACGATTAATGAAAACAAAAGGTTTCCTCTATGGTGTCAATGCAGCTTATAATTACACATTTAACAACGGCTTCTTTTTTCAACCTGACGTTAGATTTGATTATGGTCATACCAATTATAAATCTAATGGCACTGGCTCTATGAAAAAAGAACCTAATTGGCTTGTTGAAACGCGTATCATTTTTGGTAAGCGGTTTAAACTGACTTCAACAACAGAATTAGATCCTTATGTCGGATTTGGCTATCGCTACAAGGCAGATGATACGGATGGTAAAAAAACAACGACCGGTCATTTAGGGTACTATAGAAGATCTCAATATTTATATATCCCACTGGGTTTAACTCTCCACCAGCAAATCAATTGCGATTGGTCATTGTCACCAACAGCAGAGTTTGATTGGTTTTTACGTGGGCGGCAACGAAGTGATTTGCATAAAACAATCAACAATACACAAAAGAAAGGCTATGGACTTAAAGGCGACCTTATGTTGACCAGAAAGTTTTCCAAAAGCAGTCTTTCCTTTGGCCCATTTATTAATTACTGGAATATCAAAAATTCAAATATTGTAAGAGTTTCCCCAACAATGGGATTGGTAGAACCCCACAATAAAACAATTGAGGCAGGACTTAAGGTAAAATATACTTTTTAATTTGTTTTGATATTAGCTCGATAAGAAGTAAGCACTAATCCCCATTCATCATGGGATTGGTGCTTATTCTTTATTAAAGGTTTATTTGATATTTGTACGAGTTGTGAAAAATAAACTTAATAACTCTCAAATGTGCTTCGTTTACTAATTTAATTACTATAAAAAAAAGAACTATTCCTTTTCCTCAATAATATAGCTAAGCAATGCATCAAGAACTTGTGGAACACCTTGATGACTTGCGGAAGAAAGCTCGAAAACCTTTTTCCCAGTAGCTTTTTTTAAGGCCTTTGATTTTTCGGCAATGCTCTCCTTGGTAAGAGCATCGCACTTATTGAGCGCCAAAACTTCCGGCTTTTCTGCCAAGCTTTGACCATAAAGGTCCAACTCTTGGCGTATTGTTTTATAAGCTCCCACTACATCTTCCAATGTACCGTCTATCAGATGTAAAATAACCTTGCATCGCTCAACATGGCCTAAAAACCTTGTGCCGAGCCCGACGCCCTTATGAGCTCCTTCAATAAGACCAGGCACATCAGCCATGACAAACTCATGTTCATGGATATAAACAACGCCTAAATTGGGGACCAATGTGGTAAAGGGGTAATCTGCAATTTTAGGCTTTGCTCTTGATACGACAGATAAGAATGTAGACTTTCCTGCATTGGGCAACCCCACAAGTCCCGCATCAGCAATTAGCTTGAGGCGTAACCAGACCCACATTTCCTCACCCGGCCATCCTGGAGTTGATTTGCGAGGGGCCCTATTCGTGGAGGATTTATAATGTTCATTTCCAAAACCACCATCCCCGCCTTTCAAAAACAGCATTCGCTGACCATCTTCTGTAAAATCAGCCAGAAGTGTTTCTTTATCTTCGGCAAGAATCTGGGTACCGACGGGAACTTTAATAATAAGCTCTTTACCAGACGGACCAGTACGGCTCTCTCCCATACCGTGCCCGCCTCTTTCTGCCTTAAAATGCTGGTGATAGCGGAAATCAATCAGAGTATTTAAATTTGAGACGGCTTCAAAAATAATGCTTCCCCCTTTTCCGCCGTTCCCTCCATCAGGTCCTCCAAACTCAATAAATTTTTCACGACGAAAGCCCACGCAGCCGGCGCCACCGTCTCCACTTTTGAGGAATACCTTGGCTTCATCGAGAAATTTCATGGGGCTCTTTCATATTAAGTTGTTCGTCATCCGTGGAGTTAGAAAATTTACTCCCGACCAAATCAGGGGGAAATTTTCTTAATACCCGAGATCTAGAGCAAAATTAGATTTAAATACCTACCAGGTCGCGGATATTAAGAAACCCTAACACTCCCCAAAAGGGGTCGTGAAGGGTTGCTTAATTCCGGTATGAGTCGGCGGGAGAGTCCTTACTGCCCGTTGTTCACAATAGATACAAATGTTTTACCATTTGCACCACGTGAAAACTGGACGTGGCCTTCTGCAAGAGCAAAAAGAGTATGGTCTCGGCCAATACCAACTTTGGCTCCTGGATAATACTTAGTGCCACGTTGGCGGATAATAATATTTCCTGGAATCACGGCTTCGCCACCAAATTTCTTCACACCAAGGCGACGCCCTGCGGAATCACGACCGTTACGAGAACTTCCTCCGGCTTTCTTTTGTGCCATCTCTTAAATCTCCTTATTCTTTAGAAGGTTTCTTGGCTTTGGGGGCCGGTTTTTTTTCGGGAGCGTTAGCTTCAACTTTAGGAGCTGCCGCTTTCGGCGCTGAAACCTTAGTTTCACCTTTAAGAGCTTCCTTTTTCACAACAGGCTTTTCTGCTTTTTCTTTAGCAATCGCAGGGGAAGCTTTTGCTTTTGGAGATTCACCTTCTGCCAAAATATCTGTAATCTTTACAACTGTCAGATACTGACGATGTCCATTTTTCCGCCGATAATTATGCCGGCGCTTCTTTTTAAAAATGATGACTTTGTCATCTCGGATTTGATCCAAAACTGTGCCGCAAACTCGTGCATTGGTAACTAAAGGAGCCCCTACCTTTACAGCATCTCCACGGCCCATCATTAAGACATCCGTGAATTCAATTGTGTCACCTGAAGCACCGGCTAGCTTCTCGACCCTAATAATATCATTTGCGTTAACTTTATACTGTTTTCCGCCGGTTTTGATGATTGCAAACATTCGATTCTCTCACTTATTTCATAAGCCACTCAAGGCAAAAGCACCTGGAAACTCTGTCCAGATACGCCTCTTCACTACCTTATTCTTCTTATCTCTGTCAAGGCGTTTTATGACAATCTTACCCCTTAAAAGAGAATGGGATTATTGCTTATTTTCCCGCTTGAAATTATTGATAGCAATACTTGTGATCCGGCGAAAAAATATATCCCTCAGCACAATATATACATAGATTATTCTGATCATCAAATTGTGCGTCTTTGCCTTGAGGACACGGAGCGCCAAGAAGAGGAACACCAATACATCTTTTAACTTCCTTTGAAAAGGTGTCTAGCTGAGTCCCCTGTGGGCAATACACGCAGCGGTGAAGTAGAGTATCATGACTCCCTCCATCAGGACAGGGGCCCCCGCTAAAACCAAACATTCCGCCTGAGGCAAAGAGATTGGAAGTCGTTAAAAGCAAAAATATAAGACTTTGTATCGCCATGGTTTCTCTTCTTTTTGTTGCTTCTCATTAAATTTAACACTTTTTGAAGAAGGAAACATCCCCTCTTGCGTTTAGGAGAGGAGTTTTTTATATATGGGGCCACACTCTAAAAAATAAGGATTCTTAATCTGACACAGTTTTTATCACCCTTGGAGCTAAAAGAGTTTATTGAGCGCTTCCTTGACTCTAAGAAAGCTGAGAATATAGTTTCTATCGATCTTCGAGGTAAATCTTCAATTGCCGATTACTTGGTGATTGTTTCGGGTACATCTCAAAGGCACGTGGGTTCAATGGCTGAGCTCCTTCGCGAAGAGCTAAAGAAAAAGGGCATTAAGAATATTCGCATCGAAGGCCTCCCCCAAGCTGATTGGGCTTTGCTTGACGCAGGAGATGTGATCGTCCACATCTTTAAACCCGAGGTCAGAGGCTTTTACAACCTTGAAAAAATGTGGGGCCTTGAGATTTCAGAAACCTCACAAGAGGCAGCTCCGCTTTAAATGCAAGTCACTCTTTCTGTTATCGGAAAACTTAGAGATCCAGCTCTAAAGTCCCTTTTTGACGAATACAAAAAGCGCCTGGATTGGAAAATCACCCTGCATGAATTTGAAGCCAAAGCTTCCTCTCTAAAGGAGGGCGAACTCTTACTCAAGTCCCTTCCTCCTGCGACTTTCATGATCATTCTTGATGAAAAGGGAGAAAACCTAAAAAGTGAAGAGTTTGCTGAGCTCTTAAAAAATATACAGATTCATCATCAGGGAAAAGTAGGGTTTGTTGTTGGGGGGCCGGATGGTCTAGACGATGAGGTAAAGACGAAAGCTCAAAAGTCCCTGTCCTTTGGGCGCATGACCTGGCCCCATCTTTTAGTGCGTGTAATGCTTATGGAACAACTCTATCGAGCTCAACAGATCCTAAAGAATCATCCGTATCATCGGGAATAACTGCCGTTTCTTCAGTTTTTTCCTGAGAATCAGGAAATTTTCCTTCCCTCAAAGCTTCATCACGGGCTTTAATTTCTTCCCGAGCTTGCTCCAACTTTTTAAACTCAGCAGCACGGGATTTTCTCTCATCCCCGACATGGAACCCGCGAGGTCGACTCGCCTCCTCTCGCTCCGGGACGGTTAGAATATTCGGATAGCCTTCATGTAAGTACTCTGTACGGCCACTGAGAAATGACCCTATACATCCTGTGAGGAAAAGGGGCATCATGATATAAAGATAATTTCTGTTCATAAAATGAAGGATATGAATTTTTTTTCGAAAAAACAATGGGGTTGTTTGGATAAAATCATTTTCATCTTTTTTTAACTACACTAGTATAGAATGAATT
>DATKTE010000405.1:0-2118 GCA_035531295.1 Alphaproteobacteria bacterium | reverse complement strand
TAGGTCCCGCCTTTTTGATTAATAGGGCCCTTTTAAACCGTAAAAAATCTTCCAAAGAAGTCGTCTGGTACCCTGCTTCCCTTCTTTTAAGGGATCTCACTCTTGCATCTGGCATCATCATGTTGCTGGCTTTAGGAGCTTATCTATATATGACGCAAGGAGGAGATGCACAGACGCTTGTAAAAACGCTTCTTAAAGCCTTTGATCCTCAAGGTCAGATGAAAGAGATTGAGCCTCTTTTAATTAAGATTTTTCCTTTTTTACCTGGCTTTTTCGCACTTTCCTGGGCCGTAATGATGCTTATCAATGCCACTCTTGCTCAAGGGCTTCTGGTGCGGTTCAAGAGAAATCTGCGCATCTCTCCTTCCCTTGAGAGCCTTACCGTCCCTAAGAGTTTTTTAATTCTCCTGAGTCTTTCTATTCTTCTTTCCTTTATTGGGGTAGGTTCTTTAGCGCTTTTAGGTAAAAGTGCCACGTTTGTTTTGGTCCTTCCTTTCTTTCTCGTTGGCCTTGGTGTTGTACATCGCTGGATCCAAAAGACCCCGTATTCGTCAGCTGCACTCATCATTTTTTACTTTTTGTTGATCCTTTTTCTCTGGCCCGTTTTCTTCGTTATTTTGGTGGGAATTTTAAAACCTTGGATAGAAAAACAGGTTTCTCCAAACTAACAGTTGTTTATTGCCCTTAAAGTTGTTAGAAAAAGGGAAGGTTGACCCATCTGAGGAGCTTATATTATGGAAGTAATTTTACTACAACGTGTTGAGAAATTGGGAAAAATGGGAGACATTGTTAATGTTCGCCCTGGTTTTGCTCGCAATTTCCTTTTGCCTAAAAAAGTAGCTTTAAGAGCAACAAAGCAAAATATATCTCATTTTGAAAAGGAAAAGGATGCTCTTGAAAAGTTAAACCTCGCTCATATAGATGAAGCCCAAATCCTCGCAAAAAGCTTGGAAGGAGCGATGGTAACTCTTATCCGTCAAGCGAGTGAAGCTGGCCAACTCTACGGATCTGTTAGTGCTCGGGATATTGCAGACGCCTTAAAACAAGAGCAAGTCTCTAAGAATCATATAAAAATTGTTCATCCCATTAAAACAATTGGTATTCATGCTGTGCGGGTTCAATTGCACCCTGAAGTCACCGTCACGCTTGGTGTAAACATAGCCATGTCTGAAGATGAGGCAAAAGCACAAGCAAAGACTTTAGAACGTATGACACCACATACCGAGAAATCAGAATAACAGAAAAAAGTGTAGCGGAATTCATACGTTTGAAGCGCTAGAACTCGCTTCCTCTTTTCTTTCTGCTACACTGATTCTGCTATACTGCTAACGGAGTGACTTCATGAGCACCGCTTTAATATCTCAGCTAGACTCTCCAGTTCCCATTACAATATCTGAAACATCTCTCGAAAGACTGCCCCCACATAGTTTAGAAGCCGAACAAGCTCTATTAGGAGCACTTCTGCACAATAACTTAGCCTATGAAAGAGTCGCTGAATTTTTAAGACCAGAAAATTTTTCTGATCCCTCTCACGGTCGTATTTTTGAGGCGATCAGTCATCTGATTAGCCGCGGACACATTGCTGATCCCATTACTTTAAAAGAATATTTTGATCGAGATAATGCGTTATCCGAAGTTGGTGGTGGGCAATATTTGGCTCAGTTAGCCGCATCCGTTATCTCTATCATTAATACCGAAGATTACGGCCGAAAGATTTATGACTTTTATTTAAGGCGACAACTTGTGGACGTGGGAGAGGGCATTGTCAATGATGCCCATACCTACGATTTAGACGTTTCAGCAACGGATCAGATTGAAGTCGCTGAAAAGAAACTGTTTGATCTTGCAAGCGTTGGGCAACAGGAGAGAGGCCTTCAAACTTTCTCATCCGCTCTCAAACAGGCGCTTATCAACGCTGAAGTTGCGTACAAAAGAGACAGTCATGTTGTCGGCGTTACATCTGGCTTCAAAAAGATGGATGAGTGTTTGGGCGGCTTTCATCCCTCGGATCTTATTATCCTTGCAGGTCGACCTTCTATGGGAAAGACGGCTCTTGCTACCAATATAGCTTTCAATGCAGCTCGTTCAGTAATGGATAAGAATGAAGGAGGCGCAGTT
>DATKTE010000404.1:0-2289 GCA_035531295.1 Alphaproteobacteria bacterium | reverse complement strand
TTGAGGTGACTCTTGACTCCGGTACGGCAATTCATTTCCCTCAAATCGCCTGCTTTTGCGACAATAACACGTTCGCCAGTAACAGGGTTCTTTTCTATCTTATCCTTCTTACGACGAAAGATAACGGCGAAAAACTTGCTTTTGCTATCCTTGATTTTCTCGTGCGCTTGTTCTGGCATGATAATCTTCATTTCATATCTCCTTGTGGTTTATGTCGGTTGCCCCATGCTTCCAACGTAAATAGAATCAATCATCATTCTAAAATTTCAAACTATTCTCAAAAAATAATGCATCTATTATTATATATATTATATCGTCGAAAATTAAAACATAAAAAAGATTTTCTCTGAAATAATCAATTTATGATTGATTCTATCTATGTAGCCAATGGAGGTTACACTTATAAACATACACGGGAGGACACGTTATGCAATACTTTGGCGATGTTAATGATACTTTGAGCCGTATTGTTGATAGCTTTGAAAACGGCAATATTCCTGCTGCTATGGCACAAACATTCGTAACTGGTGCTGCTGAAAGACATTGTGCCACTTACAGCTTTATGAACCGTATCATTGTGATGTTGAACGGTCATACTGATGCTATGGGTTATGGTCAGTGGAAAAAGCTAGGACGTTTTGTCAAGAAGGGCGAAAAAGGATTTGCTATTCTTGCACCCATTATCAGTGGTGGTTCAAAGCGTAAGGTCAATCCTGCTACTGGTATTGTAGAGGACAAGGACGGTGGATATTGCATCGGATTCAAGGCTGTTAAGGTCTTTGGTCTTGAACAAACTGACGGCAAGCCTATCGAAAATGGCGAAAAGGCTCAACAGTTTCTTGACTCTCTACCTCTGATGGAAGTTGCTGAGGCATGGGGAATTCAGGTACAGGCTTACAATGGTGAAGGTGATAGGGCTTTGGGAATATATGTCCCAAGTGCTCAAAAAATTGGTCTTGGTACGCAAAATTTGAGCACTTGGGCGCACGAACTGGCTCATGCTGCTGATGATAAGCTCGGCAATCTGAAGGACGACAAGCGTTGGGTTTCAGAGGTTGCTGCTGAACTTGCTGGGGCTGTACTGCTGGAGTCTATTGGCAAGCCAGAAGCAAGTGACAGGGGCGGTTGCTGGGAATATATCAGTAAGTATGCCACAAGTGCGAATGTTGAGCCGATTGACGCTTGCAGAATGGTGATCGGACGGGTTGGCAAGATTGTGGAGCTGATACTTGAGGCATCTAAGCAAACTCAGGAACAAGCTGCCTAACAGAATACAGGGAAGGGGTTGGAAAAATTCTGACCCCTTTCCTATTTTGTTCTGAAAAAATTGGATAATGATTGATTCTATTTATGTAGAAACATTAACCCACAGGAGGAAACGACTATGCTTTACGCTATTTATCTGCCAAACGATAATGAAAAATGGTTTGATATTAACTTCTCAGAAAAACGTGCTTACTGGTTTGCTGAGTTGAACGGTTTGAATCCAGACGACTATGATGTTCGTCCGGTTACTTCACAGGTCGCATTACAGGAGGCTGCATGATGGAAGATGTATATGGAATGCAAGCAGTGATGAAGTCTAATATCTGTTTTCTGGCTAAGGCAGAAGATATTACAGAACAGTCTGCATTGAGGGATATGTTGACTGATCTTCGACACGTTGCAGAGGAAATGGGTCTTGATTTTGATTTTGCTGTTGAGGGTTCAGAAGAAGTATTTGCCTTTGAAGGAGAAGAAGCATGACCTATTGTGGACGAAAAGGTTGTGAGAATCCTGCTATTGATCGCCGTTCTGGTAACTTTGGCTACATTTGCCCTGCTTGTGTAAGAGAACTACACGAGAAACTGGTGCGAGAGCCTTTTTCGAGTATTGCAGACTTTATGACCAGTCCGAAAATGAAGTCTCGCCTGTATGATTCTGTACAGGAAATTATCGACATAGAGTTTCCGGTTGATCTGGATAATTAAAAGTCTATTAGTTTTAGGAGAATAAGAAGATGGATAAATCAACTGTAGAAGGTATGAGAGCGTATCTTGAGACTATGCTAACTGGTTTTGAGGAACACTTTGGAGTACAAGCAACCATTGGTAGGATTACTTATTCTTCTAACAACTGCAAAATGGCATTTAATATTGCCGAAGTTAAAGAAGATGGAACAGTGGCAACAAAAGAATCAGAAATGTTCAAAAGATTGGCTAATAACTATGGTTTGAAGCCTGAACTTTTAGGTCAGGAATTTCAATCTAAAGGTCATACATTCATTTTAACTGGTATGAATACTCGTGC
>DATKTE010000403.1:0-2604 GCA_035531295.1 Alphaproteobacteria bacterium | reverse complement strand
TAGCATGCAGCAAGCACGGCGTACGATTGCTGGAGTAATCGAGCGTGCTATCGAACCTTATGGTTTGGAGTTACGCCAGTGTGGGTCTAAGAAATCGAACTTGGCGGCTTGCAACAAAGCGATTGATACATCTACTGGATTCTGGAAAGACCCAGCCGAAGCCACCAACAAGCCACTGCGGTGGATTGTTCATCTCGACCTAACCGGTAGTTCGCCCATCGCACGACTAGCAGAAAAAGATGGGCAACCGTTACATGGGACCCGCCGCATTGCATTTTCCAATAATGCGCAACAAAAAAGCGGAGCGATAACGGTACGAATTGTTCCAGCGATAAAAGTGTCGACTGATCTGTTTGTGTTTCATGAGGAGTGGGAGTGGCTTCTCTTGCTATGTTTTTTTCCAGCACTTCCAAAGGGCTCCTCAGGTCAGTTGCTCGATGATTTTAATCCTGAAACCGGCTCTCTTGTTTACATGGGAAATGATCAACCTTACGTCTTTTCGGCGCTGATCACACTCAATGTAGAAGACGCTCAATTCAATACCAACGTTGGAGGAACGACTAAGCAGTTGAGCTACCAAGAGGCTACAAGTGCATTGACGCGAATGATTCACGTTGATCCAGTAGCTTATGATGAAGCGGAGGTAGAGAATGCTGAATAACGTCCCTGTGTACCAAGGATTAAGTGATGAGGAGATTGAGCGCCTCTCATCAGATATAACTCAGGCTTACGCGAAGTCGTCATTACACCAACCAAATGGTTTAGAAAGTGGAGACGAAGATGAATCATCGGTTGCTGAAGTTCAGGTAGTGATTGGAAAAGAAGTACCTGTTGTACCTGACTTACTGGGTATTAATCCTTCAGTCTATCGCCAGATCAATTCGGCTATACAAAGCGGTAAACAACATCTGATGTTTTACGGCCCACCAGGCACCGGCAAAACCACAATGGCACAGCACTGCGCACGGTCTTTGGCTAGTAGACATACATTGATCACTGGTTCGTCGGATTGGACGTCGCAAGATGTGATCGGCGGATACCAACCAGTTGGGAATGGTCGAATCGAGTTTGTTCCAGGAATACTGTTGCGCCACTTTGATCGCCCGTTGATCATTGATGAACTGAATCGCTGTGACATCGACAAGGTAATAGGCCCCTTGTTCACTGTGTTGTCAGGACAAAAGACAGTGTTACCGTACCGCGTTCAAGTCGAGGAGAGGGACAGCGATTTTTTTGAGATTCTTCCAAAACCAAACCCCAGCGCACGAAAAGATATTGAATTCGCCCCCGGCGCAGCATGGCGTATCTTCGCAACTATAAACTCAATTGACAAAGCATCTCTTTATCAAATGAGTTATGCGCTAACTAGGCGGTTCGCTTGGATTTATTTGGATGTTCCATCTGATCTTAATGAATTTCTGCAGCAGTATTTGACACGAGAGAAAATCCAAGATGTGGGAAGCAAAGCCATTCCTCTCGCCAGAATCTGGCAGTCGGTCAATGCAGTTCGATTGATCGGTCCGGCTCCGCTAATTGACATGATTAAGGTTATGCGGGAGATGGACAACGGGCTGGACTTCTCGGCAGATCCGACTGAAGAACAGGCCGCAATTTATCTTGATAGCTTTGATATGTTCCTATTGCCGATGCTGGACGGAATATTTCGGGACAGTGCACAGAGTATGACTCAAGGAATATGCGAGGTGTTGAAGCTGCATACGGAATCTGCTCTACGCCATCGAGTGGAGCAGCGTTTGTATAGCGTGTCCGTATGAATCTCGTTGGCAATGAGATTGACGATGTAATCGCATCACTGCTTATCCGAATGCGACGTTTTGCAGCGCAAGTGTCGCTCAATGAGCCACGCATTCAGAAGCAAAGTGATCTACCCTTTCTTCGTCTCTTCTGGGCATGCTCGTCTAAAGTTCAGGCTCTCGCAGAGTACTTAAATCGTAATCCTCACGAAGCTTCGGCCGTACTGCAGTTCGAGCGCAGATGTGATACCGGCATAATTCGTGGACGTCTAGATGCGAGAGAAACCACGATACGCCAAATTGCATCAGGTAACCCGGCGTTATTTGTATCTCAGGAGGCAATGCGAAGCTACGTTACAGGACCAAATCATCTGGTCGTATGGGTGCTAGAAGAAGCCCGGCGCTTAGGTCGGGAAATGTTACGAACAGCAAGCCCAGAATCAAAATACTCTGAGTGTTTCAGTCAGGTTACTCAGTTACTTGAAGATGCCAGCCGCTTGGACGGAATCCGAATTGCCAAATCACAAATTGATACAACTCGACGTCCATCAGCGCCTTCGGTTAGCCAAGCTAAACGAGCACGTACACGACTTTATCAATTGGCGGCTGACGCGTACCTCAGCCTTCTTGCCATTGAACAAGGCGATGAATCGCAAATCTGCACTGTTTTGCAGGAGAATCTGCTTGGGCCACTTGAAATGTGGCGGCGCTTTGAGTTGTATGTTGCAATCGCCATGGGTGAATCGCTATCCCGAATGCTTGGCGTTCCAAGTAACTTGTCGTCAAACTTTAGTCAGGACGGTATGCTTATCAGAATTGGGGATTACAGAGTTTACTGGCAAGCACAAAC
>DATKTE010000402.1:0-5541 GCA_035531295.1 Alphaproteobacteria bacterium | reverse complement strand
GAAACCTGCCCTACTTGTCATGGTCAAGGGAAAGTGCATGCCCGCCAAGGGTTTTTCACCATTGAAAGAACGTGTTCGCACTGCCATGGTCTTGGACAAATAATCAAAGATCCTTGTAAGACTTGCCGTGGCTCAGGAAGGGTTCGCAAAGAAAAAGTCATCTCCGTCTCTATCCCTGCAGGTATTGAAGAAGGGGCTCGTATTCGCCTGGCCGGTGAAGGCGAGGCCGGATTGAGAGGAGGCGCTCCAGGAGACCTTTATATTTTCCTTCATATTAAACCCCATAAGTTTTTTCATCGAGATGGCTCTAATATTTATTGCCAAGTTCCAATTTCAATGACGACAGCCAGTTTAGGGGGAGAAATTGAAGTCCCTGCCATTGACGGGCATAAGGCACGTGTTAAAGTTCCAGAAGGCACTCAAGCCGGAAAGCAATTTCGCTTGAAGGGTAAGGGGATGTCCATCTTAAGATCCTCATCACGTGGCGACATGTACATCCAAACACTTGTTGAAACACCTGTGAATCTTACCAAGCGTCAGAAAGAACTTTTAGAGGAATTTGCAGGACTTGAGAAAAAATCCCACTCCAGCCCTCTTTCAGAAGGCTTTTTTGCAAAGATTAAGGACCTTTGGGGCGATAGGTAAGTCCCATCTGTTTTCTCCAACAGCGTCATCCCGGGATTTAGTCTCTCTTCATGAGCCCTTTAGGCGAGTGATAGAGAGACTAAATCCCGGAACCCAGAAAATCATCACAAACGCCTCCTGGGTTTCGGGCATTAAAAAGCTCTAATGCTCCCCCTTCAAAGGGGTCGCGAAGGGTATAAATTCCGGAATGGCGCAGCCGGGGAAGTTGGATTATTCTTATTTACTCATTGACTCTATTCTAAATAACATTTAATATTTTCTTGATATTTATTTATATTTTTTATTGGAGTTGTTTGATGTTAAAAAGAAATTTTTTACCACAAGTATCCATGCTAGCCATAGCCTGGCTTTTGTTGGGGTCCTGTCTCTCCACACCAAGTTGGGCGATGGAAGAAAACAAAAAAGAATCATTTCAAACCTTACCAAGCCGAGTAGAAGCAGACATCAAGAAAATTGGTGAAGATCTCTATCAAGTTAAAAGAGGCCCTAGCTTATTTTTCGTGATGGAGCCTATTATCGGTTCTTTTACCGATAAGGCACTACAATGGATTGAATATGTAGGCCATGGAATAAAAAATCTTCCCACAGATCAAAGACAGCTTCTTAGTAATTCTAAAGATGCTTATGAACGATTTGAAGAATGCTTAGAGTCTAAAAGTAAGTACGGTACTGAAGTTTGGGTCGTACATGCGTTAGATCAGGATTATCGCAACTTAAAAAAAGAATACGAAGATTCTGCATGGGAAAAACACCTGGAAATGTCTTTTTGCAGTCTCGCTTTTCCTAAGGATCCCTTTCAAATGCATATGGGAATTACGCGAAATCCTCTTTATGAAGGTGAGCCTCATCGCAATTTATCCGTTGGTCTACATTCCTTTGCTGCCGAAGTTATAAATAAAAAATACAATAATAAGATGTATATGGTTACAAAACCTTTATACTCTATGAAAAGTATTTTAATCGAAAATTTACCCTCCGGCTCTTATCAAGAACAATCTCAATTCGTTAGTTTTTCCCTCAAAAATGAAGAAGGTGAAAAGATATTTTGGATTAATCCAACGGATGAGAAATACAAATGGTTTTCAAGTATTGATGCTGATCCATTCATTGTCGATTTAAATACCCTTGCTGGCGTTGTTGAATGGCGTCATCCCTCTGAGAATCCTTAACGCCCACGGAGTGAAGCATAAAGCTTATTAAGTAGTTCGTTTCCGAACTCCCCCCATAATGCGCCCCGAACTTCAATCCTGCAGCTTTTTTGCAAAGATTAAGGACCTTTGGGGTGATCGATAGGGCAAACGCCTATCTTTAGTGAAGTGCGTTGATTATGAAAGCTTGACTTTCTAAAATAAATTATTACATTTCAATTATTAATTGTTATTATTTTTTATTTGGTGGTATAAATGAAAAACTCAAAGTTTAATATTTTCCTATTTTCGTGTATTTTTTTTGGCTCAACCTTTGCTCATTCAATGGAAGAAAGATTTTTCGACCGTGAGAATATTGATCGGACCGCATTGAAGCAAAGAATAAGCATTGAATCTGGTCAAAGAGATCTAAATTATTGGAGCACTTTCAACCCTAGCTGTGTGTTTAAACCCATTCTCCCTGGAATCCAAATCGTTTCAACTGATTCTCATCCAGAATATGTCATTAGACGAAAAACGACAGATGGCAAGCATACAATTAAAACTCATTATCATGTCTACGCTGCCCCAGTGTCTTGGCAATCATTAAAACCTAAAGGTGTCATCATAAAAGTTTATGGTGCTGGAAGTAAACAAGAGATAACAAACAAGCTCGAAAGTGAAGAACTTGTGTATGCGCAACAAGGTTATATTGTTTATGTTCCTAATTTTAGGGGTACTAAAGGTTATGGAAATAAGTTTGAGAAAGATAAAGGAGTGGCAAAAGGTACCCAGTCTTTAGTTCGCGACACCACTTATTTGGCTTATCTCCTTAAAGAACAAAAAACGGACATGGCAGGTAAAAGACCTTTTTTTGCTGATTTAATAACACAGGACCTCCCCTTTTTCTTAACGGGAGCGAGCTTTGGTGGATATTTAACTCTTCATAATGCAACTAACAAAGAACAAGTGTTCTGCTTCCGCGGAGAACATGGCATAGTAAAACGTCGTCATCAAGATATGTTTGATGGGTATATCGCGACAATGCCCGTCTCAAACGTCTTGTATGACATTGAATCTGGAACATCTGCCGGCAATTTGCGTCAATCTCATTTTACTGCTTTGAATAATGGCTGGATCAGCACAAGTGTGAATTGGATGGAAAATGCACATCAAAATTTCAATGCACTAGAAGATAACGATAATAGTAAGATTTCACCTTCAGAAAATACTGACTCTCTTGAAAAACCTGTTCTTTTATTACATGGTTTAAAAGATGATAATACATCTCCTAAGCAGAGTATCAAATTTGCAGACTCTGCCGTTACAAATGGGAAAGGGCATTTTGTCGGAGTCAGTTACTTATCCTTCCTCGGACATGAATACGCTCGACGTTACCCAAATACAAGAATGTATTTTGAGCCCATCTTAAAATTTATGGATGCAGTCCGTTTCGCAAAACAGAACGGGAGAGTATTTACCTTTGATGCACTTCAGCAAGCAGAAACAGCAGAAATAAGTAATGCTGCCAAGTTTAGAATGCGTATTATTCATCCAGGAAAATTAAGACGACCACAAGAAATTCTCTTAAATACTATGGTAAACAGGTACTTTCAATACTACAATATGCCCTGTGGGACTACTATCGACTCACAAGCTTTTTCGACATCTTTTGATACCTTATTAAACGCTTCTCCTAGAGAATTTTTAAAAGCAGTTCTTTATTTAACAAGAAAGGATCAATTCCCTACGAAAGGAACTTATGGGAAAGAGACACTTCAGCGTATTAAAGAGCGCAATGACGCCTATGAGAATGATGTTAGAGCCTTGCTAATCGATGGGATAGTATTATCGCTGGACCAGTATTTTAGCATTTCTTATCCCAGTAGTTCCTTTATGAAGACGACTCATGGCGATGAATTCTTAAAGTACTTAGGCAACGGAGACTACCTAAAAGGGCTCACCGCTTATGATAAGGCAAAAGAAACTTTAAGACGGCAGTTTATGGAGTTTACTCAAATTAAGCTTCAGCAACAACATTGGTATTTAGCTGATATACCTCAATTAAGTACATCTTACTAGGAACGTTTCCGCACCCCAACATAATAAGCCCCAGGCCCCCCATCCTGGGGCTTTGCGGGATGATGAAATCCAGTGATAAGGATCCTCAAAGGCGTCTCCTCCAACCACCTGGGCAGCTGATGACGCAATGTGTTTTCTGCTTTTAAAGACCCCTTCCCTGTTATTATAAGCACTTTTTTATATCCTCTTTCCTGAGCCCTGATTAAAAATCGCTCTAAAGCCTCGTACCCATTTTCAAGGCTCATACCATGCATGTCAAAGCGAGCATCAATCCTAACGTGTCGGAGTTCTCTTCGCCCAAAATCTTGAAGCGGGACGATTGGGAACGTGCTTTTGACGAGCTTTTTTGAAGGGGGAGAAGGTGGCTTTTGAGGAATAGGTTTTTTTAGTGAAGGAAGCTTTTCCTGCAGATAAACCTTTTTAGAAAGGGGCTTTACATCTTTTACGTTAAGCTTCCATAAGCGAATTTCCTCAGGCGTCAACTTATCCTTCATAGAGCCTCGTCATGAAGCTTTCGAAGAGAATCCTCACAAACGCCCAGAGATTTCCACTGGCACCCCTCGCAGGCTTTGTGAAAGGCTTCAATTGTCATGTGTTCCCTAAGCAGTTCTTTTCCCCTCTTCCATGTCATGACGTCTCCCGACCGAATGGATAAGATCTGGCTATGATGGGAATCAAGCTTTTGAATTTTTTCTTCAGTTGTGCATTTGCCTTTCTCCTGATGCGGACAAGCCTCACAAATAGAATCAGCGCCTACCACAACTTCAATGGGAAGCTCTTCATTTTCTTGAAGAGCTTCCACAATTTGAGTGTAGTTTTCGATAAATTCAGGCGAGTACCCCTTCCCCTGAAACCCTAAGGTACAGAGGAAGTGGTGCGGCCGAAAGCTAAGCTTCATCCGCGCTTATAATGCCGAAGGATTTGAAGAGCCGTACACAATAGGCCTGCCTTTACTATCCCTGGTAAAATAAAGGGCACAAGACCATGCATAACCGCATTGGAAAAGCCTATAAGGTAGGTTAGCCAGGTGACCCCTGTAAAATAGAGAATAAGCGTTCCCATTAAACAAAGAAGGGCATCAGAAACCCAAGTGTTCAAAGAATATTTCTCTTTCAGAGTTGCCATCAGATAGGGGGCAATCAGGAACCCAATCAAATACCCAAGTGTGGGCCCCGTGAAATGAGCAATTCCTCCTCCAAAACCTGAAAGGACAGGCAATCCTGCTGCTGCTAATCCAAACCAAATCAGAATAGATTCAAGAGCCCGGCGGGGAGAGTAAGTCAAGCCAATCAGCATCACTGCAACACTCTGCAAGGTAATCGGGACTGGTTTTAAGGGAATTTCAACTTGTGAGGCCGCAAAGAGGAGCAGTACTCCCCCAAAAACAACCATGAGTTCATTTAAAACAGGTGACTTTGATTTAATCGTCGAAAGAATTTGCATCTTTCTTCTCCTTTTCTCGTTGTCTGCAACCCGTGTTCATGGACGGGACTGGGGAGCCATCCTGACACAGGTTATTTTGGACATCAAGTCCTTGCTGAATGTTTGTAAGCGCAATTTGATAATGTCCGGTTCTGCAATTTAGAAATGTCCGCATTTTAAAGCAGCCAAGGCGATCTTATTTTAAAGAAATAGGATAATCTTGGAGTTTTTTATGTTGAATATTTTATTGAGTGAGAAAGAAATG
>DATKTE010000401.1:0-5180 GCA_035531295.1 Alphaproteobacteria bacterium | reverse complement strand
AGGTCGATCATGCTCTGACGTAAAATTATAAGTAATTTGGATTGGTTTTTTATCGAAAAAGTCTTGGTTCGTGAGAATTTTTACCCACTTCGATGCAGATCCTGGTACATAATGAAGACATCCTTGAAGTTGTGCTTCTATATCCTTCAGAGAATTATTAGCTACATAAACTTTAGTTCGCGCCTTATCATCTGCTGATAAGTCCAAAGAAAAGTAGAGCATCTTCGAAGGATTTTTGCTTAAAGATAAACGATCTGAAATAAACTTCCAGGCATGCTCTGAATCTAAAGCAACAAACGCATTTTTTACCAGTTCAGGAGCACTTTTCTCTCCACGAATTTGGGGGTTTAAATATACTTTTATTTGTGGGTTGTTAGGTTCTAAAACTGCCGCATACCAGATTGAAAAGTGAGACTCTATGTTCTGCGTTGTTGGTGGGGAGAAAATATTTTGTATCTTATTAAGCTTTGATACATCTACATTAGGCAACTTCTTTATTCTCTCTTTTAATGCTAATCCCGCCTTCCAATTTGATTGCTTATTTAAAGGAAACTCTTGTGGTTCAATTAAAAACCTTATAATAGGCGTTGTTTTACTGCCTTTAAATGTTATTGAATATTCAAAAGGAGAAAAGTCGTCTGTTAGGTTGTTTTCCCACTTTATTTCACGGCTATATTCAGACCAGGGTGCACTCATCAAATCAAATATTGTTGTTGCTTCCTTAATGTTGTTTTCCTGTCCGATGACCTTGTATATTTGCTCTAATTTTTTTTTCCCTAAAGATCCTAGGGTGACGTTGGATGAATCGTCCATTGGATAGCTTACTGCTATCTGGTTCATAAAAAAAACAAAGTGAAGAAGAGTGAGAAAAGCGATCGATTTATAACATGGCCCCATATAGTCTCCCTTTTGGTGCTCACAGAGCTTAGGTCCATTTTTATATATTTTTTGACCCAAGATTTAATTGATGTTAGCACTAAAAAATAATTTGTAAATCCTATTTTTTGATTAGAAAAAAAACATGAGTTATTATTCTAAACTCCTCCCTCAACATATTTTTATTCAAAAAAGCCAACACCTTATAACTATCCAGCTGGATTGTATCCTCAGCAATACGGCAAGCTTTTTTAGCTCCGTATTTCAGACATAGATGTATGATTTGCCAACTTTTTTTGGATTTGAAGGTGAATTGAAGGTGAATTGAACGGGCTCTATACGACCCTTGGCATCGTTGAAACATTTCTAGTAGAACGTTTCATAAAAACATTCACATTAATTTACACTAAAATTGCTTCCCCCCACTTTCGTGGGGGTCGCAATGACGGTGAGGGGAGAGGCGTTTCAATAAACGTCATACTTTTATTTGTATTGAATCACACCAGTTGCTGTACGATCCCTGCCATCGTTGAAACATCTCTTAGCTACTTCCAAGCCAATACATAACCAGACTTTGCCATATGGAAAGGTAGTGGGTCTTCCTCTGGCCATGCAGACATTGTATTTTGCCAGTTTTCCAGTGTCTCTGGTGCTAACATCTTAGATTCAATAGCTTTATCCGTTCCTTCAACAACAGTAAGTAAGAATAGTTTTTTTGCGTCTGCCACACTCAATGGGGGTTGACGAAAATATGCATCTACCTTTGTAAATCCTACTTCTTCGTGAAGCTCTTGTAGCCGCAGACCTATCTCATAATCATTTCCGGTTTTTTCTGCCATTTTTGCTCCCAATTCTCGAAACTCGACAAAAATATCTTCCTGATGTGGCTGCCAGAAGGAACTCACGACCACATCTTGAGTAGCAATAACCCCGCCCTCTTTAAGCAAAGCCTTCGCGCCAGTAATAACATCCTTTGGGTTGTTTATGTGTGACAAAACATAACGTATATAAACAACATCAAAGTCTCTTTCACGAAAATCGCTTAAAGATCTGACATCATGTTGACAAAAGGTTACATTCTTTAAACACAAGGCAGCAGCTTTCTCTTGGGCTACAGCAAGTTGTTCTACGCTTATATCAATGCCATAAACATGTCCTGTGCTCCCCACACGTGTAGCCAAGTCTACACTCATGATTCCAAAGCCACATCCAACATCTAACACCTTCTTCCCCTCTAAAGGGCCAACTTTTCCGATGTGTTCTTCTGTATCCTCAGCTAATAGTTTATTCTGGAACTGCATTCTGTCCAATCCTTTTGGACCTACCTTTAAACAATATGTATCTTTGGCATCTTCCTCCATTGCAAAAACATTTGTTGTGAAGGCAAGGAATAAGATTAAAAGCAAATTTATTATTAGTTTTGACATATGAATAGGACTCCCTTTTTATAGTTATATAGTCAATGAGGTTTCAGTTACCTACCCTCGTAATTTAAGTAGACAATGAAGGAGGGGCAAGTAGAAAAAGATGTCTGAATTGCTGATGATTGACAGCATCTCTTTCCTCAGTTTATAGTAAGCACTAGAAAAGATAAAATTCTTCATCCAGAATTAAAAGAAATATATGAAATATACAAAAATAACTTCATTAATCTTTTTTGAAAATATATTCAGCCAATTGACAGTGAGGACATCATGAAAACAATCCAAGAGTATATTAACACGAAACAGATAGAGTTCGCTCAGCATCCCCTATTCAATCATATAAGAAAAAGGCTACCTCTTCAGCAGACGATGGGATTTGCACCGTATATAGCTTTTTGGGTCATGACTTTTCAAGATATTCTTCGCCTTAATGAGACATTAACAAAAAATCCTAAGTTACGGGAGTTTGCTCATCATCACAGGCAGGAAGACTCTGGCCATGAGAGGTGGTTCTTGCAGGACCTTGAGGTTATGTTCGATACAGAGAAGTTAACTATTGACTGGCTTTACGGGCCGGACTGTTCAGTTATGCGCGATGCCTCATATATGATTATGGCGGAGCTCGTCAAAGCTGAAAGCGATCAGCAGCGAACAGTGTTGGTGTTAGCCCTTGAATCAACAAGCCAAATTTTTTCAAAGGAAATAACATCCTACATATATGATATGGGTTATGGTGAAAAATTAAATTATTTCTCAAAAACCCACTTCGATGCAGAAAATGAGCACGCTATGTATGAAGAAGAAGGCGAGCAACAGCTTCATGCTATAAAATTCACACCTCAAGAAAGAGAAAAAGCTGTTGCTTTAGTAGATTATATTTATGCAATATTCAATACAATAGCTGATGAATTATTAAAGCTGGTCGAAAATCAGGATTTATTGAAACATCGACCTAATATTTGCGCCGAACCTGTAAATACGACAGATAAAGTAAAGTCCGCCTAAAAAATAGAGGGGACGCCACATGCTGGAACAGTTGATGTGTATTATGCAGGATCAAATGCCATAGGCCCCGTCAAATTTCATATGTTGGAGCCCGAGGATTGACCTCCTACCACAAACTACACCATCTGCCCATTAAATGGCTTACCTAAAGGCTAGAAGAGGCATCATATTGTAATGTAATGATATCCTATTCCACTTAATTGACGTAGCCCCAAAAATACTCTACATATTCTTTATGCAAGAAGATATTCTTACCCTGATAGAAGGGCATAAAAAATTTCGTGAAGAATATTTTGAGAAGGGAAATCCTGCATTCGCAGAATTGGTGCTTCAAGGCCAAAGACCGAAAGTCCTTATGATTGCTTGTTCTGATTCGAGAGTCGACCCAGCGCTCGTCATGAATTGCCAACCCGGGGATTTGTTCGTTATTCGTAACGTGGCAAACCTTGTCCCCCCCTATGAAGAGGACTTCTCCTATCACGGAACAAGCGCTGCATTAGAGTTTGGGGTCTGTATCTTGGGAATTCGACATGTGATTCTTTTTGGTCACACCCAATGTGGAGGCATTCAATCGCTTTTAGAGCATTCTCACGAGACATGCGGTTCAAAGAGTTTTCTTACAAAATGGATGGAGCTTGCGAAGGCAGCCCATGATGCCATTATGGATTATCATAAGGAAAGCACACTTGAGGAGCAAATCATTCTCTGCGGTCAGTACTCCCTTATTAACTCTTTAAAAAATTTGCAAACTTTCCCATGGATTGCAGAAAGAGTCAGTCAAGATTCCCTTAGCCTTCATGCCTGGAATTTTGACATGTCTAAGGGAATCCTTGAAGAATACGATGAAAAAGAAAACTGTTTTAGGGCCATTACAGCTCTTTCTTCTTTATAGCTTATTTGTTTTTCTCCTTATCAATCATTTTTAAGAAAACACCCAAAGTCAAAAAGATAATCCCAAAAAAGTAAATGGGCATTGGATAGAGGGTGCCATTATGCAAAAATCCCATCACGAGTGTAAAAAGAGAAATAAGCGCATAATAAAAGAATCCAAAGAGGGAGGAGGCTGTGCCAACAGCATGTTGGTATGCTTCAAGGGCTAGGGAAAGGCAATTTGGAATCACCATTGAACTTCCTACAGCAATAATGGTCATACTTCCAACAGTGATAACTATTGAAAAAAGAGAGGAAATATTAAAAATGCCCCCCATAACCGTTGCTATTACAAAAAAGCCTGCACCTCCTAGCTGAACAAGAATTCCTCTCCACAAAATGGCCTCAGAGGTAAGATGATTGTGAAGCGTCCTCGAAAGCCAGGCTCCTGAAAAAGAGGCGAGTGCAATACCAACAAAGGTTAAACCATACATGGAAGGGCTTAAGCCCAACATATCTATGAGATAAAAAGATCCTTCCGCATAGTAGCTAAAGAGGATTCCATTAGCTGCGGCGACAAGAATGGCAAAACCCAGAACTCGCCTATCTTTTAAAAGGTTCCATGCCATCTCTTTGAGGGAATGTCTGGTTGCTCGATTCAGATGAGTTTCAGGTAGTTTTAGAATAACAGAAAGAAAGACAAGGGTACCTGCTATCATGAGAAGAAGAAAGATAGAAGGCCACCCAAAAGCTTGGTCAACCACCCCCCCAACAAAAGGACCTAATGCTGGTGAAAAGGAAAGAGCCCCTCCTATGGTCGAATAAACCTTGCCCCGCTGAACACCGCGAAAAACATCTCGAGCAATTGCTTGACCTAATACACTTCCTGTACTGCCACCGAAGGCTTGGACAAACCGGCTAACCAATAAAAGGTTTATAGAGTCGGAGAAATAGCATCCTAAACATCCTAAAACAAATATGAATAAACCAACTAAAAGACAAGGT
>DATKTE010000400.1:0-2241 GCA_035531295.1 Alphaproteobacteria bacterium | reverse complement strand
ATTTTGAGCTGGAAGTGGCTACCAACGATGAAACATCTTATGAGGACGATACTTATAATTTTGCTACGGATAAGGAATATTAAGGAAATTCTATTGACACACCTTCTTCCTCCGCATATAATACTTTTAACCCAAGTTTGGCGACATAAATTTCCAATCCCTTGCAGCGCAAGGGCTGTAGCCGTTGACTTATAAATTGTAGTCCCAAATTATTAATGGATTTATTTCTGTAGATTGCCTTTAAATAAGTCTTTGTGATATAATATTTGTAGTCCCGATATATTGCTCATGGAGGCTACAATGTTTATAAAAAAAGTTACCATTAAAAGAGAAGGTAAAACCTATGATTACTACAAAATTGTTGCTTCTTATCGAGATAAAGACGGAAAACCCAAGCACCGCATCATTCAGAACCTTGGTGTCTTATCTGACGAGGATGCCACAAGGATGAAAATGATTCTACAAGTTCAGCAGAATACTGATCTCTCCCTTGCTAAAAGTTCTGACATCGTAGTCACAAAGCATTGGATGTTTTTACCCATCGTTCTTTTACATTCACTGTGGGAGACCTTCCACTTGCATCGTTTTTTCTCTAATAATTTGCTCACTGAAGCGATGGTGCTCAATCGTTGCCTCGACCCACGAAGTAAAATTCACGTTATGGAATGGGTCCAAGATACGGTGTTACCCGCGATACACGGTAGTTCTGGCAAGCCATCGGATTATGCGGTTTATCGTGAATTAGATGACCTAAACAAACAGGAATCGATTTTGCAGGCTCATCTCTACCAGCAACTTCAGCAGTTTGATCCTTCGGTTGGTGAAGGCTTTTTCTATGATATTACTTCAACTTATATGGAAGGTAGTAAATGTGTCATTGCCAAACTGGGCTATTCTAGAGATCATCGCGCCGACTTACAACAAATCGTGATTGCCTTAATGGTGACTCCTCTTGGTTCTCCTTTCTATTGGAAGGTGCTTGAAGGTAATACGCAAGACGTTACCACACTGCCCGACGTAGTCAAAGACTTGCAAAACAGATTTGGTTTGACTCGATGTCATCTTGTCTTTGATCGCGGCATGGTGTCCGATGATCATTTAAACCTTCTTGAACAGCAAAAAATCACCTATTTATCGGCAATGGATAAAGATGAGATGGCTTGTCACCCGTTATTTAACGAATTTATGCCAGTGCCTGCTTCGAAAGATGATTATGAACAGATACTGGCCCTTCATGAATTTCTGCCAACGGATGAAAATCAGTTTTTTTATACACGTGAGGGGCAAATTGATCAACGTCGGTTCATTTTCTCATTTGATGTGACTCGATTTTATGAGGATGTTGGATCGCGAGAAAAGCGAATAGCTCAGGCTATGGCTTGGATCACGGAGAAAAATGCCAGTTTGATGATTGCCAAGAAGTCGCGTAATAAGGAAACAATTGAACGAGATGTCAAGACGATGCTTTCTAAACGGAAACTCAAACTGCAACTTCTTGTGACAGTCGCACCCATTGAACTGACAGTAACTAAAAGTAATGGGACGACACGGATTGTTCAATCGTTTCAATTGTCGGCAGAGATTGATAAAAACAAGGAAATGCAAAAAAGACGATTAGACGGAATAACCTGTTTTATCACGAACGATTTGACCATACCAGAAAGAGAAGTAATTCAGAAGTATCGAGATAAAAATAAGATTGAAGAAGCTTTTCGAGAAATGAAATCACAAATTGCTTTACGCCCCATCTATTTGACACGACCAGAACGAGTGAAAGCCCACGTTACCTTATGCATCATGGCTTACTTGCTTATAAATTCAATTGAGATGATACTAAGAAAAGCAGAATTCACACTATCGTCTGAAGAGCTACTAAGACAAGTGAGTAGTTGTCGATTAAATCAGGTTAGTTTGAAAAACTCTCCCCAACGCTCTTTAACTATTACGGAGATGACAGAACAGCAGCAACAATGGGTCAAGTTGTTTCATTGCGAAAAAATGATTAAGCCAAAAATGATCGATCAATTTAACAAATTCCTTCTGTAAACCATGTCTGTAGGGACAAAAATTTTTATAAACATGGGCTAAAGCCTTGCTACGTCTAGTGCTGGAAAAAAATGTCGCCAAACTCGGGTTATAAATTAAAAAATTTCAAAGGTAAAAGAGGTTAGGAACTAGAACTATATAGAAATAGAAAGGGGGTAAGGAGGTTTGTCTGGACTTATATTAGTTTATACAGGG
>DATKTE010000399.1:0-3575 GCA_035531295.1 Alphaproteobacteria bacterium | reverse complement strand
TTTTTGAGGCTTGTATCTTTATAAGTCTATGCTATTTTATATCAATATAGCGCTCTTGAGTATACCCGGCGTATACCCGGGGATACCAGAAGGCGGCAAGTAGACCAACTGATAATATTCAGTGGATTACATAGACAAAAGGAGGGAAAAAGCCATGAAACAACAGGATAAAAGCTTTAATTTTACAAAGAAGAGTCTTGATGCCCTCCATTGGCCTGAGAAGGGCAAACGTCATTACATTTACGATACGAAGGTTCGGGGTCTTGAGCTCATGGTGACGGAGCAGGGGACGAAGTCTTTCAAGGTATACCGTAAACTGAATGACAAGCCCGTTCGGGTCACTTTAGGGAAATACCCTGAAATGACGATTGAGCAGGCTCGAAATGAGGCGCAGAAGATTATTACAGAGATGCTAAAAGGTAAGAATCCTAATGATGAAAAGAAAAAACTCCGTGCGGAAACTTCGTTTGGTGAGTTGTTTTCCATGTATATGGAACGTTATAGTAAACATCATAAGAAGACGTGGCGGTCAGATGAACGAGATGTCCCAAAATTCTTAGGTCATTGGTTTCAGAGAAAGCTATCAAGTATTACAAAGCACGAGATTCGAGCGCTTCATGAAAAAATCCGGACTGAAAATGGTTTGTATCAAGCTAATCGTTTATTAGCTCGAATCCATATTATTTATAACAAAGCTATCGAGTGGGGATGGGAGGGAGTGAATCCAGCTCAAGGCGTTAAGAAGTTCAAGGAAAAGTCGCGAGATCGGTTCCTTCACCCTGATGAACTTCCTCGTTTTTTTGAAAGTCTCGATGCAGAATTCAATGATACCATTCGGGATTATATTTATGTGTCTCTTTTCACGGGAGCGCGAAAATCCAATGTGTTAGCCATGCGCTGGGACGATATTCATTTTGATCGACGAGAATGGCTCGTGCCAGAAACAAAGAATGGGGAGCCCTTAAGAGTTCATCTTGTTGAAAGGGTGATTGACATTTTAAAGATGCGACTCGAAAAGTATGGTAAGAGGGAATGGATATTTGAAGGGCAGGGGGTAACAGGCCATCTTATGGAGCCGAAGCTAGGGTGGAAAAGAATCTTAGAAAGAGCCGAGATTAAGGATTTAAGACTCCATGACTTAAGGCGAACGCTCGGAAGTTGGCAGGCGGCAACTGGAGCTAATAGCTACATGATCGGCCGGACACTAGGGCATAAGGATTCTCAATCCACAGCAATCTACGCCCGTTTAAATATTGCCCCCGTTAGGGACTCCGTTGAGAAGGCCACTGAAGCCATGTTACAAACGATAAGGCGGGAAGAAAAACATGATAAACTGGAATCAACATAAAGAATTTGCATCTGAATTTTTAGCAGAGCACCACGACCTTGTTCTGTACGATGTGTTCCATCATATTAAGGCCTTCCTTCTGTTCTCACCAAATTGCTCTTGTGAGAATTCCTGCCGATGCCCTGAATGGAGAAAAAAGATCATTCTGGCTTTGAATACAAATCTTTACAATAAAGCTTGCAAAACGGGTGAAAGGCCCGAGCGTCTCTACGCGATGAAGATTCTTTGGCACATTCCTGATGATCATTTTTTTAGAGAACATTACGCCGAGGCTTACCCTATATGGGCTATTAAGAAGAAATTAAAGGCCGGAAAAGAGGAATTTAGAACCATTGATAAACTTGTATGGGCCTTTTTGCGCTTAGGAAAAACAACGAGATCCTATCGCGCAGAGGCAGAAGTGAGCCTAAATGCAGCGAGTCAAATTTTAAAAGAAGCCTCTGAAAACGAAAGAGAAGATGAGCCTAAAAAAGGTAAGCGTACTTGGGGAAAGAAAAAATGCGCAAAGCAATTTAAACGCTATGAACCCGTTTGCCACTTTATCGCAGCTTTAAAGATCTGGGAAAGTGAGATGCCAAAGGGAGAAAAGTCGTTTATCTCTCTAGATTCCCCTCCCGCAGCAATCGAAAGATTTTTAAGCCTTGCTCATTGGTTTAGAAAGCAACTTCTCTCCCTCACAAGGCCTAACGTAACAGAAAATAGATTCCTTCTTGAAGAAAATACTTGTCCTCTGCCGACTTGGGTTCAAAGCGAGGAGATAGATTTTCCCATAGAGCCCTTTGAAGAGATGATTCAAGAAGCATGGGCAAACGCTAGGCTCATTGATCCAAAGACCAAGATAGCAATCCCTCTTCCCATCGACTGAACCTACGCAATTTTTTTGCGCAGGTAAAGTATACGTGGGTCTATTTGGGTAGCTTTAAGTATCAATATAGATCCATATAGATGTTACTGGGGAGATTTAATTGCGCAACTTTTATTTTGTATTTTTATATCTATAATTATTCTCATGATGACGATTTCTCTCCCTCTTACTCAGGTTCGTGCCAGCTTTCGGTGAGTCTGTAAGAAAAGGAATAGAAATCTCATTTCATAAAAAAGGGAGAAAAAATTATGGAAGAACCAAGCAAAAACCGTCTGTTAACTCGGCAAGAAGCAGCAGAGTTCTTAGGCGTGAGCCCTATCACCCTTGGACTTTGGAAATCAACGAAACGATACAACCTGCCCGTTGTGAAGGTAGGAAGGCTTGCCAAGTATCGTTATGGCGATCTTTTAGAGTTTGTTGAAAGACAGACCGTAAATAAACCCACCAACGATAATTAAAGACATCCCTTAAGAGAAAACATGCATCAATTAAGATATCACCCTCAGGGCCACTCTCGTGTGGCCCTCAAACCTCCTATTGCCCAAAAACATTTGTGGACTATGAGGAAAGATTTATTAAAGCTATGCAACGGGTAGGGATCTCTTTTAATGGGGAGATCATAGCTGATGGAGCCATTCATCGCTTTGCAACTGGCAAAAAAGGATACAAAGACGGCTGGTATGTTTTCCATGGGATGGCCGGCGCTTTTGGAGACTGGAGCAAAGATATCCATGAAAAGTGGAGTTTAAAAACGGCTGATGTTCCTGGCTTGGATAAAGAGCAACTTTTTGAGCAAATAGAAAAAACAAAAAAATCCTTAGAAGAAGAAAGATTTCAAAGGCAGGAAGAAGTTGCTTTAACCGCTTTGAATAAATGGAATGCCTTGTTTGAGACAGGACAATCACGCTATCTCGCAAAGAAGAAAGTTGAAGCCTTTGGCGTTCGCTTTAGCAAAGACTTTCTGATCATTCCGCTCAGGGATACAGCAGGTAAACTATGGAGTCTGCAATGGATCGCCTCCGATGGCACAAAGCGTTTTATGGGAGGAGGGAGGAAGAAAGGCTGCTTTCACACTATCGGCGTTCTTGAAAACGGGAAGCCCATCATTATTATAGAAGGCTATGCCACAGGAGCCAGTATCTATATGGCAAACCAGCAAGCAACTGTCATTGCTTTTGATGCAGGCAATCTGGTACCCGTTATTGAGGAATTAAAGAAGGCTTATACGAAAAGTCCCCTCCTCATTGCAGGAGATGATGATAGAGGATGCGAACATAATACAGGTCGGATCAAAGCTGAAGAAGCTGCTCGAAGACAAAACTGTCGTGTTGTTTTCCCAAAATTTAAAAATACCGAAGCCAA
>DATKTE010000398.1:0-2075 GCA_035531295.1 Alphaproteobacteria bacterium | reverse complement strand
CATACTCTGATAGGCCATGAAACCATAAGCAACCGAATGAGCTTTGTTGAAACCATATCTAGCGAATGCCTTAATTTGATAGAAGATTTCATCCGAAACTTCCACGTTGCAGGATATTTTTTTACTTACCACCCCGGCGTCCAGCTTTTCTTCTAAGATTTTCAAATCAGTTGCTGTTGATGGAATCTCGGAATCATCAGTTATCGTTCTAATAACATTAATTCTCCCGGTCACTCCATTTTTTACACAACTCTCAACAAACAGCTTTTCGTATTTGGCAAACTGATTTATACCCTTGGACAGGTCAATCTTACCCTTGCTAACGATACTCCTAAATGCATCTGCCTCGTCTGGAGCCCATCCGGCAAGCTCATTTGCTATGCGGATGATTTGCTCCTGATAGAGAATAATTGAATACGTTTGATTGAGAATTGGAATAAGCTTTGGATGAAGATAATTTGGTTTCTCAAAACCGTTTTTTACCTTCCAAAACTTTGTCTCCATTCCTGCATCAAGAGGACCGGGACGATTCAAAGCGTTCACAGCGGCGATGTCGTCAAATTTATTTATCTTAATCTTTTCAAGAAGCTTTCTAATCCATGCCCGCTCAAATTGGAACACTCCAACGGTCCTAGCCTCGTAAAAAGATTGAATTACCTTTTTATCTTTTAAGGAAATGTTGTTAATGTCTATGTCAATGCCGTGAAGCTTTTTAACCAACTTTAGGGTGTCATGAATAATAGTAAGTGTGTTGACTCCTAAAACATCAAATTTTATTAATCCAATCTTGCTGAGTTCTCGGCTTTCCCCTTCTTCCCAGCAAGTTACCACCTCTTTGTTTCCGTTCTTGTTTTCCTTAGCCTCTTGTAGGCCAACAACGTCATGCAAATTAAAGGGAGCAATGACAATTCCGGCTGGGTGCTTTGTGACCTGCCTTACATTTCCTTCAATTTTAGCGCACATCCCATAGAGATTCCTGCTGGCGTATTTATCAAAGAACCTTCTGGCAATAGGGTTAGAGTTGTAGGCCTTATCCAAGGTGTCTTCTAAATCCATAGACTTAGTTGCCTCTTCAACCTCCTCCAGAGGAATGTTCTCTATTCTACTTATGTCCTTCATGGCAGACTTGGCCTTAATGGTTCCGAAGGCAATGATATTGGCTACATGGTCATGTCCATACTTGGCAACCAAATATTCCTTGACCAACTCTCTCTTGGTGTCTTCAAAGTCCATGTCAATGTCTGGAAACTCTTGAGACTTGGTTTTTATTAAATCTAACTCCAAAGCCACAGGGTCTTCATCAGTAACTCCAAGCACAAATAGGGTCAGTAGGTGCGGCTCGTTTTTCACCTTACCATTGGTTTTTGAATACTCAACACATTGCTTGAAATATTGAAACAAATCATTGACATAGTCTGGATTCTGGTCATTGAATATTTTAAATTCTCTATCCAGACGCTCCATATATTTAGTACTATTCAACTCGAGCTTGTTGAGCTTTTCCACGCACTTATCTTTTATAATCTGAAGAGACATTAGGACTTCTTCTCCCAAGGCATTTCGGCAATATCTAATTTGTATTTAGCACTACTTCGTGTTTTATTAATAAATCTTGAAAATATCAAATCATGCTCAACTGGGTCAATTTGAGTTATGCCAATACAAAAGGCAATCAGACTCCCACCGACTGAACCCCTGCCGGGTCCGACCATGATGTCATTCTCTCTACACCAGTTAATCAAATCCCAGACGATAAGGAAGTACTCCTCAAAGTGTAGGTCGAGGATAATCCCAAGCTCCTCTCTTAATCTATCGTCGTAGACCTTTTTGAGGTCTCCATTGAGTAGAATTTTTGGGGCTATTTTTAACTTCGCCCCTTCCTTAATTAAGTTTACAAAAAACTGCTTTGGGGTTAGTTTTCCCGTATCGAACTTGGGCAATAATGGTTCGCTACTTAGAACCTGAAACTTCTCAACCTTATTGGCGATGTTTATTGTGTTCTCGATGGCCGCATTAAACACCTCTTCGGGCATGTAATGATGCTCTCTTAGCCAAGTTTCTTTCAGTTCCTCAAA
>DATKTE010000397.1:0-2863 GCA_035531295.1 Alphaproteobacteria bacterium | reverse complement strand
CGAATCAAAGATATTTTTTATGCCCGATTTATGGATGACTGGGTCGTCCTGAATAAAAGTAAGACGGCCTTACGTAAAGTGATCAAACGAACCCATCAAATTGTTAATTCACAAAAATTACATCTTCACCCGATGAAGACTTATATTGGAAAAATAAGGCAAGGTTTTAATTTCTTAGGCTATTATTTTGACGATAAAAATATTCTCCCTGCAAAAGAAACCATCAGGCGTTTTCACGAACGTGCGACCGCGCTTTATGAGCGACCGCAAACAAATATCACGTCTCAACGATATATGAAATCTCTCAACACACGAGATATATCTCTCTATCAGGTTGATGAAGGAGCACCCAAAGATGAGGAATTTAAAAATATCCTCTTCCCTCTTCTGGCGGCCTCTAAACAACCTGAGAGACTCAAGCGGCTGCGGAAGTACATCGCAATGGACGTGCTGGCTGAAATTCGGACTCACGATGATTAAAGAGCTTGAAACATGTGTTCAGGCTTTTCTGCCCTCGCTTTTTTTTACATTGGAGCTCGGGCGCCCAGACGAAATCGTCTGGGGTATCTCGCTGACGTTCCTATTTTAGTTCACAAACGAAATGTGAAATTTTTCACCAACTCCTAGGTCGCCGTCATAGCCCGGCCGCTCCTCCTCCGGGCGTGTCTGGGCGCTTTTTCGATGCTTTTTTAATAAATTTTCTGAACTAAACTCCACCATCGATTCTTTCGTTAAATAATCACAATATACCATATCATATCCATTCCATCCGCCCCATGTCCAAATGATACCTATGGGCGCTTTTACCGCATCCCACTCCCCAATAATCTCCTTTATATGGTGATTTCTGGACAGTTGTGCCATCTCGTTCTCGACTAAAAACCGTGGCGTTATCCAGAGCTCAGTCTTTCTAGCATTCGCTGGATTCTGCACCTTGCGATACCCCATGTTGAGACTCAGATATTGCTTTGTATCTCCACAGTTTGATAGGTCAAATTCCCCCCCTAAGGGGTTCGGTAATGATGAAATGAATAAGTCAACCCGTCCCATATCGCTATCGGGATCAGGCTTGTAAATGAGTTTTCCCTTAAACAATTGCCAAAAAACATCCTTATTTTTCTCTTCTATATTAAAATAGTCGCAAACCAACTTTTTTGCATTCGCTCTTATGATCTCGTTCCAATCTTTACAAACAAGCGATAAGGTTATCCCAATATCTCGGAAATTTGTTATCTCCGTTTTTGCTGACATAAACGCATGGTTTAGGATTTCCACCTTCATTTCTGGTGGGAGGTCCTGAAGTTTAATCGACGGTGATCTTAGTACTGTTTGCTCTGATTGTTCCATAGCCTGTGCTGACTGGTAACTTAATGCGACAAGAGCACACATCGTCCATAAAGATTTTCTCATAAATACCATAATAACTACTCCTTAAATCTCCTTAGGGTTGTATTCCCCGCCGCTTGCGGCGAGTGCTTTCCTTAAGCAGGCCGATCCGAAGGAACAATTCCCGTAATACTCCGGCGGCTTGCCACGGAGATAGAGAATTGTAAGTCTGCGTAATTATTAAAGTTTTTTCTTCAAAATGCAAGTTTTATTTTGTGCGTAAGGTTATTTTTTTGAAAGCGGCAATTTTTTTTATCACTAACAATGACTTCCAAGCCATCAAAAAATTTGACGCCTGAGATTATTTTTGGTAACTGGTTTTTACCATCCAGCTTTCGCCAGGTTTTCTCAGCATTTTTAATCAATTTGAAAACCATAATGAAGGCTGTCTCTCGTGCAAGACAGCCCTTAGAGCGCTTGGTTCGGTGTCTCACCGTCGCAAAAGTGCTCTCAATTGGATTTGTTGTACGAATATGTCTCCAATGCTCAGCAGGGAAATCATAAAAGGTTAGCAATTCATCACGATCTTTTTCTAAACAAAGCGCCGCTTGCGGGTACTTAACCTTATATTTATCAAGAAATAAATCAAAGGCCTCATTGGCGGCCTCTTTGCTTTCTGCCATCCAAATGTTGTGGATGTCAGCTTTGGACTTGGATTGAATGGATTTGGGCATTTTGTTTAAGACGTTGCCTGTCTTATGAAACCAACACCTTTGATGCCGAGCTTGAGGCCATACTTCTTCCAAAGCCTTCCAAAATCCCATAGCTCCGTCGCCTACGGCTAGCTTGGGTGGAATTGAAAGCCCGCGGTCTTTAATATCCAGCAATAGCTCACGCCAACTTTGTGTGCTTTCACGGTACCCGTCAATGAACCCGACAAGCTCCTTTTTACCTTCAGGGGTTGCTCCAATAATCACTAAAATACACTGTTTCTCGTCTTCCATGCGGGCCTGCAAATAAACACCATCCCCCCATAAGTAGACGTAACGTTTGCTATCCAACCGGCGTTTGCTCCATTTCTTCATGTCCTCTTTCCATTGTTTGCGTAAGCGGAGAACCGTATCTGCTGAAAAGCCAGAAACTTCTTTGCCCAATAATACGGGCATGACCTCAGAAAAGTCCCCTGAAGATATCCCCTTCAAATAAAGATAAGGAATGGCAGCTTCAATGCTTTTGCTGCAACGAACGTAGGGAGGAAGCAGTTGAGACGTAAAGCGTATGGCATCCTCACCATGATGGCCTTTGCGATCGCGTGAACGCGGAACTTTCACAGGTACAGAGCCAATTCCAGTGACGACCTTCCTTTCCGGCAAATGACCATGCCGTACCAAGCGTTTACGGCCATCATCCAATCGCTCATGGGCATGGCTTTCCAAAAACGTTGCAAACTCTGCTTCAACGGCTTGTAATACAAGCGTTTGAGCTCCCTTGCGCAGAACCTCAGTAAGTTGATCTGTAAATTCTCCTGGCTGAATGA
>DATKTE010000396.1:0-4803 GCA_035531295.1 Alphaproteobacteria bacterium | reverse complement strand
GTGAGAAGTTGGAATGGTGTAAAACTCATTCTCGATGTATTCATCGCGGCATTTCAGTGTGGCGCAAGAGCCGCAAAACGGGCACCGCTTATTGCACTGGATCATGTATCACTTCTCTATTTACCTTCCATTCTCCGAATGGCGGATTTAACCTCACGTATGGCTAATTTACAGCGTGTGCAGGGCCAGCCGCTACAGTAGCATGGCCGATTGTCCAGTATGGCACGTGACGCACTAATCAGATTGGATACGCGCTTTTGGTATCCATCTCCATACCCAATAATCTCAGCAATTTTGGATAAAGAGTCTGGGCCACCTTCGTCAATGACTCGCTGAATCTTGTCTAACGGGTCCATAGTCAGCCTCCATAGTCAGCCCTTTCCACAATTATAGCAAGTGATCACCATCTGTCAATCTTTTTTTAGGGCTGCACGTCTAGCCTTCTTTTGCGGCACAAGTTTACCTTTCTTAAACTTGAAGTTTCGAGAGACGCATTGGAAGCGTCCCCAGTTTAACTTACCGTCTGTCGGATGAGCCTTCTCAATTATGTCGTTATACCGTAGCTGGCATTGATCTAAGTTCGTTTCGACACTCGCCAACTTCACCACGGCGAGACAGAACATGAAGCCATTTTTCTCAGCCGCTTCGATGTCGGCCAGAGCCTTTCTCAACTCGCCTGCCGATATCACCATCTCCATTTGCATTTGTGTCATCTCCTTATTAATGTAATTTACCAAGCCGCCGCGAGGCCACTCCGGTTCCTCAGGTTATCTTGATCCTTCGGCCTTGGCCTTGGCTTCCTTCGATTTGTACTCGGCAACGGCCAAGTCAACCGCTGACAGTGCCGCTAATGCGTCTGAACATTTCCACTGCCACGCCTTCAACTCTTTACGCGCTTCATCGTAAGCGCAACCATTGCACGATCCCCTTCGACATTGTTTGCATGGATCAAACATGTCCATTTCTCCTGAGTGGTACCCAGATTGCCTTTCAGATGTCAGTGCTTCGACCTCTGCGTCTGTCATCTCGACAAGCGTGATCGTGGCTGTCTGGCCGACTTCAGCGCCCCCCATGAACGCACTTAGGTCAATGTCTCTGTAGCTGGTCACTATCGCAAAGTGGTCACCATCAGTGAGTTCTGGTGAAAGTTTGAGTCGCCTCCGTGCCTCGTGCATGGCCTGTCACCTCCAAGGCAATTGCCTCTGCTCAACAATTCCGTTTATTTTGAATCGGCCCTGATTTTCATCCACAGTTTGCCCAACATATTTTCTCCGTCTTTGTTAGGCCCCCATCCCCAGAAAGAGTCTCTCCACGAATTTTCAATGATTTCTCTATCTCCGGTTTCGCGGAGTTTTTTCTGGACGTATGGGTGTTGAGACAATTTAGTTCTTAGGATCGTTTCCATTACTCCAACACGAATTTCTTTCCAGTGTGGGACGGCAAAAGAGTCGTTTTCTTGGGCAATTTTAAATGCTTCATGTGCTGATGTGGCGTATCGAATTTTTTCCTTTACGTCTGTGTAGCTTATTTTATTGAATTTCATCCATTGATAAGCGTGTTCTGAGGTAGGGAAAGAGATACCAGCCCAAAGGATTTGGAATGCCGAGAAGTTTGAGAACACGTAGAATTCTTGTTCGTAGAAGAAAACTGCTTTATCTGTATCAAGACCGTGTGGCATTGTTAAACCCCTTCCCATGTTGATGGACTTGTTCCTTGCAACACGGATTCTAACCGGAAAGATCTTGAAAGCAAGGAGAATTATGGTAGTCTAGCAATGAGCAATGGAGTTAAGAGAAACTGAAAAGGAGAAACAAATGCGCTATCTTTTACTGTGTATGCTGTTATTCAGTTTTTGCAGTTGCAAACGAATTAAAATCGAATATCCGGTATTGGAAGATACAACTAGGCCAGATGATTTTGATGAACGTATGCGGCATAGTAGTCCCTTCTAAAAAACAAATCTTTTTGATTGTACGATCCGGGTTCACATTAACAATCAGCTACCTGACGGGAAGATAGTTGATTTGCTGGATGATTTGGCGGGTGTTTAGCGAAGAAAGAAAAACAATGAACAAGATGTTAGATTTTATAAAGATTGATCCTGCGATAGAACAGAAATTTGTGAATGGTAGTTATTTTAATTTTGTTCGCTCTTTCGTTATTGGCCCTAACTTTATTATTGCCAAAGACTTCGCTTTCAGGATTAAACAATTAAAACAGGGGATAGAAGAGCTAGGAGGAGAGTTAAGGGGTGTGAGTTTTCCTACGACATGGGATGAGGAGATTCTTTTATTTGGTAAGAAGCGACTGAAAGATGCGGGAGTGACAATATTTTTTGAAGATGAGGATCATAAATTAAGGGGGGATGTTGTTTTTAAGTGGAAGTTTGTGAGTATTCCGTCTTTCATCAATGAATTATTAGAATTTAAGAGAACTAAGCAATATCGGGGTAAGGTATATGCGATGATGAACAATGAGAGTTGGGAAGCAATAAGTTTCTGGACCCATTCGAAAGAGTGCGTTTTTTTCGAGGATGATAACCGTCTGAGGTTTGTGATATATAATCCATTTGAGTATTATATCGATGATCATGTTTGTAAGACAAAGTTGGGTATTCCCGTGCTTTTTGATCGTGGGATAACTATTGGGATGTTAATGAATATATATATTTCGGTGGACAATAATTTGCCCTATGGAAAGATGGTTGATGTGACGGATGATTTGGTGGGTGTTTAAAGGCTATAGTATGGGGTCAGTCATAACAACGAAATAACCTAACCCGTCTTTGTCGTGTCTCATGGTTTTAAAGTTGTCCTCCGCAAACTTCAAAATCAGATCAAAGACATCTACTTTAGAGACACTGTGATCGCCAAAAACGATCATTGAATTTTTGGCATTATCTTCCAGCATTTTCATAATTTCGTAGGCGTCTTTTTCCACAAATGCGTTTTTCAAGATCGTGCATTCATCTATATTTATACCCATATCAATTCCGGCATGATGAGCTTTTGCTTCACATTCTTTTTCACAATAGGATAACACGTTTTTTTCTTCTTTAATAATAGTTACTTGCACCTCAAATGTGTAGGCGTCGAAAAGAATTTTGTTACACATTTCTCTTGCTTCGTGATAATGATCTTTGCAGTAACGAGAATAGAGCGAACGATTATGGTCTTGTTTTGTACATGCTCTTTTACAGATGACGCAAGTTGGCCTGTTTTGGGAAAAGGTTTCCATTACTTTTTTGTAAGAGATGTTTTTATCTTCCACACCGAGATCAATCTGGTCAGGAGTTTCAGCAACAACTTCTGTTTTTGGATATTTAATTATTTCTAGATTTCTTAGTATAAAATTAAGCCGTTTAATGGAAAGCAAATTTTGTTGATATATGATACCTGTCGAATCTACAGGTTGACAAAAAATAATTTTTTCTCGTACTTGTCCAGAAACAAGATTACCTGATTCAAAAAAATTAATAGCATCTTTGGCTAAGTCATGAGTGCAAAGGTCCTTTATTACTAATTTTCCTCCATTAACAAGCATATTTTTTAAACCTAAAACTGCGTGAGTGAGACAGCAGTCTCCATGTATTTTGGATAACAAAAAATCTGCTTTTACGAGATCAAATTTATTAGTCAGTCCCATTTTTTCCAAATTGTCATCTAGGGAAAGAGTAGCATCTAAAAAAAGGTCAGCATCCTCCCAACCTTTGTAAGAAATCCTCGTTATCAATCCATTTGAAAAAGCTGTGATACAAGACATATATTATCCTTTTGTTATTATCTGATATCTATTAGGAGGAATCAAAAGTCCATCTTCTATAAGTTTAACTGTTGAAAGATCACTACCTTCAGGGATAATAAATTTAGAAGGAGGACGATTAGGTCCTCTTCTTACAGCTATTTTTCCATCAGGACCCGTATAGGTCAACATCCAACAGATAAGGCTTGATGGCCAATGAGGCACTACCAACTTACAGTATACAGGGTCGAGACCAATATTTTTAACTGATTGACCTGTGAAAAAAGCAGGGGAAATAAAATATCCGGGCCAAGTCAGTGACCCAGTACCTTCATTGATATACCCTTCGGCAACAACAGTCTCAGCAGGACTATAGTTTACACGCCATGAGGAGGCTCCTGAAATAGCATCAGGAGGTAAAACCCTAGTGAGTGGAGAACCTATTAATGGTCCTGCTAAATCATTATTAGTTAAAAGATAGCCAACTGCAAAATAGGGGGATAGATCCCATGTGTCGAGAAAGGGTATTGTCCTCTCATCTATGTAGGCTATTAACGCAGGCATAATGATTAATCCTTGACAACTGTTGCTATGGTCGTTATACAATCATACTCATTGATTTACCTCTTGATTTACCTCTTGATTTAGAGAACGACTCAAGGACATTTGACACATTTCTAGGTATATGAGAAACTTTATATCCTCTTCGATCCTTAGCCCATAATACAGACGATTGCTTTTCCAAAGATACAATTCCTTATTATCCCATCAATTTGAGCAAAGTTAGAAACAGAGCCAAAACCAATGAAAGAACGAGTGTTGTGACAACGAAGCGATGTAACCATAAGGAAGTTTTGACGTATTTATTATATTTCTTTTCAGCTTCCTCCACATTACGGGCTAGCCGTGCTCTTTCTTTAGCGACTTCTTCTGGATTATTCCAGTTCATGTGGTTAACCTTTATTTGATGGCCGCACGAGTTTCTTGTTCATCGTGTCTATCTTTCTCGATTAAGATTGGTTCTCTCCAATCGTTTTCGGGCCATAGAAATGGATCACATTT
>DATKTE010000395.1:0-3051 GCA_035531295.1 Alphaproteobacteria bacterium | reverse complement strand
AATAAAAAGAATGCCGCCTAGTTTCAGAACGCGGAAGAACTCTATGACATACCCAACTATCCATTCTTTTGGAACATGAATAAGAACAAGACGTGAATACAGATAATCAAAATCATTATCCTCAAGTTCCCTAAGATCCGTACCATTGCCTTTAACAAAGGAAACATTTGTGTATTCTTTATGATGTTCTCGTGCCATTTCAAGAAGACCTGCAGAAACATCCACTCCGACATACTCCTTTACCTCAGGAGCAACTGTTTTCACAATTCTGCCTGGCCCGCAACCAAAATCAAGAAATTTCATATTCTTCTGCAAGCCCTTTATCGGTTCCGTAAAGGCATAAAATTGTTCTTCTGTATGAAAACCGTAACATACTCTATTAAATTCTTTAACGCCAGCAACAGCATCCCTATACTCGGTACCCCATACCATATTCATTTTTTCTGCCATTTTAACCACTCCAACTCTTTCTCTGCATAAGCGTAAACTTCTGTAGCATTTGGTCCGTCTACAAAATTTTCAGGAATTTGTGTTTCGTCAATTCCACAGAACTCACTAGTTGAATGAAAATAGGCACTTAAATCCCCCAAGCGAACAGCATTCCTTGCTCCTATTTCATAAATGCCGGATGGACCTTCTATCATTTCAACTACTTTTTCTCCCACCCAGGCAACATCTACATAAGCGTAAAAGGAATCTTTTGAAATATATACTTTACGTCCAGTAAGAATATCGTGAAGCAGATCCTTTTTTCGATTTCCACCAAACATTGGCCCTAAGCGAATAACAGTAGAATCGCTTGTCCACCCACTTCGCACCAATAGTTCACAAGCACGCCGATTCCGACCATAATTTGTATAAAGTTGTGTGCGGCAAGACATAGAGGAAATCAAAATGAAACGCCTATTGCCCGCCTCCTTAAAAAACTTAGCTGTTTTTGATACGGAGGCCTGAAAATCTATTTCCGGATGCTTCTCCGCCAGATAACGGCCAGCAGGATTCGCAGAATGGATAATGATTTCTGCATCAAGCATCTTTTCAATCAGATCTGATGAAAGAACAGGAATCAAATTGTATTTACTGTTTTCCTCCACTGCCTTAGCAATCTGAGAGCCAACGAAACCAGCAGCACCCACAACCGCCACATTAATCATGTTTTGTCCCCTTATTCATAAACTCATCATGTACAATCGGCGGGTGGCATTCATCCCAAGGTTTAGTTAAGCAAGCAATGCAAATGGATTGCGTTACTGCGTGCACAGCATGAGATGTATTCGGAGGAATTCTAAAACACATACCTTTACTAGCATGCATATTGAGTTCATTTCCCAAGGCATCTTTTGTAACCATAACCACGGTGCCTTCCACAACCAAAAAATATTCTGTAAACTCAGGATGATAATGATTACCTCGTACTTTATTTGGTTGGAAGTACACCATATTAAATTCAAGTATGGGTTCTTTCGGCAACCAAGTAAATATTGCCCCACGCCCATCTTCTACAGTTTGAATATTGCAAGAAGCAGGCAAAACTGAAATTCTACCTAAATTGCTCATTTAGAAACCTTTATGAAATAAGGATAAGGCAGGGGGATAAGTAAATAAACCGTTTGCCCTGGACTAAGTTGCCCTTGAATAATTCTTTTGAATACATTTGTATAGTAGTAAGGAAGAACTAAAACATACTTAGGTAGACGATCTAAATAGTCCGCCTCCGCAACAATTGGAATATTGGTCCCCAATGTTCTCTTGCCTATCTTTTTGGTGCCATTATCAAGAATGCAAGAAATATGGTTAGTGTCCACCCCAAGAAATTGCAGTATCATATTTCCTTTTGTACTTGCACCAAACCCCCACAAAGGACCCATCAGATCCACAAGATGATCTATTGTTGACTTAATCGAATCGTGTAATAATTGAGTGCGGCTATTAAAAGCATACAAAGCTTCATATGTATTGGTCCCATGATCCTTTTCATACCGATGAATTTTATGGTATTCTTTTCGCCAATTCATAAGTGGTTTTGTAATGAACACTCTAAGACTGCCCCCGTAACTTTCAACAAGTTGTGCCTCGGAAATATGTAAACCAACTTGAGATAACAAAAATTCCAAAGAAGCCAATGAATAATACGCCACATGTTCATGTACTATATTATCAAAAATATTGTTTTCCAGCATCGTTCCCAGATATGTTAATTGAAGGACCCAAACGGAATCCTCAGACATAATATCATAGACTTCCTTGCAAAAATCCACCGGATTACTTAAATGATAAAACATAGCTGTACTGAAAATGAGACGGGGATTAGGTAAATCTAAAGCACGATACTCCTCTGAACTAAACTTTGCGTGAACATGCGTATAATTATCTGCTGAAAAAATTTGTTCCACTCCAGCAGCCGCATCTATATTAACCTTTGCTTGCACAGGTTCTTGTATCAAATTCAACAACGTTCCGTCATTGCCACCTATATCAAGAACCACGTCCTCCTCTGTTAAATCAACAAATCGTTTCGCCCCATCAACTACGTCCTGTAAAATGGATTTCATTGAGGCCGTTGAATTACTTTCATATGGGTAGTGATCAAAAACATACTGCAGATCACATACATTAGTAAGCTGAACCAAATTACACTTTTCGTTAGTGCATCTTGAAACATTCAAACTTTTGGGTTCCAACTCATCTACAATGGGGTCACCTTCCTCTACAAAAATAGCACTAGGATATTGGTCACCAATATAGACTATATCTTTAGAAAGCGGAGAACCACAAGAAACGCAAATGTTCTTTATCATTTTATCTTCTCCGGCGTAATCGGCTTTGAAGCCATAACATTCAGACTCATTAACATTCCATTTTCTATATCCATATGAGGGAGATAGCATTTACTATAATCATCAAAACCATTAAAGTATTCTTTCCAATTGTATCTAGATATCTCCATAAAACCTGCCTTCTCCAGGGCACTTTTCATAGCTGAAAAATCCCAACAAGTACAATGAAAATTCTCAGCATAATCTTGCCCACCATACAGCAAGCCCATAAGAG
>DATKTE010000394.1:0-6316 GCA_035531295.1 Alphaproteobacteria bacterium | reverse complement strand
CCTTCTTTTTCCAAGAATGTACGTAATCGTCCTCGAAAAAAGCGGGAATTCTGATTGCTTGGATCTTCAATCCATTGTTGATTGTTTGTCATGAGGATGGATTTGAGTCGTTCTTTTGGAAAACCAAGGAGGGGGCGAAGGATTGTGATACCATCCCTAACAATCTCTTTTTTCATGCCTGACAGGCCATCAAGACCACTTCCTGAAGAAAGACGGAGCCAAAAGGTTTCTTCCTGGTCCTGTTGATGGTGACCTAAGAGAAGAGTGGAAACGTTATTGTCTCTGCACCATTGGGTCATAAGTGCATAACGGGCGAGGCGCGCTTTTTCTTGGATGCGTGCGTTGGGTTTTTCATCTCTCCATTCCAGGGTGACATGTTCAATGCCTCTCATCTGTGCCCATGTATGAACTTGCTGGGCCTCCTTTTGTGAATCTGCCCTCAAGCCATGATCAACGGTGAGGGCAATGATTCTCTCTCCTTGTTGCTGTGCCCATGCTTGAGCCAGGAGGAGGAGAGCAAGGCTATCCGCCCCCCCTGAGACGGCGACGGCGATGGGGCCTTCATATGTGCTTAGACAAGCGCTGAATTCAGATAGATTGATTTTCATATGAAAGTTAGGCTCCGTTAACAAAGTTACCCCTCACTCACCCCTCGCATAGCTTGGGGCGGGTGAGGGGTAACTTAATTTTATATATATCCATGATATAACAAGAAAACACCAACTAAAAATACAAAGCACATTGTTGCATAGTAAGAGATATTGTTCTGAATCCATTTCTTACTTGTTTCGATCATGAGTTGAGGTACCGTAACAATCATTATGCCTTTAAGAAGGGCACCCCAGCCAAGTAAGGTAATAAGAATCCTCCAATCAGAGACCCAAATATTATGACTCGTGACGAGAAGAACACCAATGATAAGAGCAAAAAAACCGGTGACAAACAACAACCCAGGGCTATTCATAATTTCTATCATTAAGGTTTTAATCCTAGCCCCGTTCAGAATCATTCCCAAACTAACGATCACATAGTAAAGTCCAATCGCTTTTGCTAAATAAATTGATAGTTCCATGTTTATTTCTCCCTCTCGTAAGTAACGCTATTTATAGATTATTATTCTCGCAGTTTTATGTTTCTATGTCAGCAACTTCCACGCGATTACGACCAAGTGACTTGGCCCGATAGAGCGCTTGATCGGCAGTATGCAGTAAAACGTTGCCAGAGGCATTTCTTATGTGGTCGGTTGTTGCGATCCCTAGGCTAATTGTGACGTACTTCGAAATGCTTGATTCTGGATGTGGGATTTTTAGGGCTAGGACTGATTTTCGCATTTCGTTTGCTAAAAGCTTTGCACCAGCAAGGTCGGTCTGGGGTAGGATAAAAACGAATTCTTCTCCGCCATACCTTGCAAGCAAGTCTCCAGCCCGGACAATTCTGCTCTCCAGCACTTTGGCAATGCGTTTGAGACATTCATCTCCTGCCTGATGTCCTAATCGGTCATTATATTGTTTAAAGAAATCGAGATCCGCCATAATAATGGAAAGTGATTTTGATGTGCGTTTTGATCTGCGCCATTCTAGATCAAAATATTCATCGAATCGGCGGCGATTGGCTATCCCAGTCAAGGCATCATGAAAAGACATCTCGTGTAGGAGAGACTGCATTTTTCTTTTTTCAGTGACATCTTCAGAGACACTGACAAAATATTTGACCACTCCGTGATTGTCGGTGACCGGTGCAACTGATAAAGCTTCCCAAAAAAGGCTCCCATCCTTGCGGCGATCTAATAATTCTCCTCTCCAGATTTCTCCCGCTAAAAGCTTTTTCCACAGATGTTCATATTCTTTAGCTGAGGCTTTGCCTGATTGAAAAATGGTTGTGCAACGTCCAAGCAATTCTTCTTTACTATAACCTGTTGTCTTTGTTACTTGTGGATTACTATAAATAATATTTGCTTTGTTGTCTGTAATCATGACGGATGTCGGGCTATGTTCAATGGCAGCCTGCATAAGTCGCAACCAGTCACGTTCTTGTCTGGTTTTTGTGATATCGCGAAATGCGAGAGCAACGCCTGTCGTGTTATCTTGCAATTTTATTGGTGTTGCAACAATACTAATAGGAAATTTTGTTCCGTCTTTACGCCAATAAAAATCATCATCACTTGTGTATAATTTTTTAGTCTTGGCCACGTTTATCTGCTTGCAGCCTTTGATGGAAAAATGACTCCCATCCTCATGCGAATGATGAAAGAGATCGTGTGAGTTCTTGCCGAGCACTTCAGCTTCGCTCCAACCTAACAACTTACAAGCAGCCAAATTAATAAAGTTTATCAGGCCTTCTGCGGTCAACACCATGAGGCCTTCCCCGAGGGATGCTGTGATATCATGTAAATGCTGTTCATTCTGCTCAATCTGCATTTTGGCCTGATTCAGAGCACGTGTAATTTTTTCGTTTCTAAGCAAGGCTTCTTCTAATTCTTGCGTACGAGAACGTACCTGGTTTTCCAAACGAATGCTTGCATGGAAAACGCCAAAATCCGTGAGTCTGTTATTCTCATCTTCTTCTGTGCGATCTACCAAGGCCTCAACAATCTTATTGAGTCGTTCTATTTCTTTGCGTAGAAGTTCTATTTCAGTAACATTAGCTGGCATCTCAGTCATTGTTCGGCTCTCTTTCTTTGCCGATGGCGAGTCCAGTAATTGTCTGATTGATATGAACCCCCATAAACTGTTCGCCGTAAGTGCTGAAGCCAATCACATTGTTCTTTTTGAAAATTTTCTCCACAGCTTTCCTTAAGCCATTGTGACTCATTTCATGGTTTCGGAGAATGCAATCGCAGGCAAGTACGAATTGTGGTTGGCCCATTTCAGTATGAATGTTTGCAAAAATCTGCTCTAAGTTTGCAATAAAATTCTCCCCATGTGCGATCCTAAGCACAATCCCTCTTTCGATCGCGCAAAAGAATGTCATGCTGCCATCAGGATTGATCTTTTGAATGGAACGAACGTAGTCCATTCCATTGATGCGCACGACAACCGGAAATGCCGTAAATTGTTCTGTACTCAGGTTTTCAACTTGAGTCCCCAAGATTCGAGCGTATTCTTCTGCCGCAGGAAGTCCATTGATTTCAATGACAAGTCGTTCCGAGGCGTTGGCTTTTGTCACAATCAATTTTTCGTGGTTACCGACTAAATGCTGTCCCTTGAAGAGCTTAAAGGGGTAAATCGTATTGATGAGCACAACTGCTACGCTGTCAGTGCGAAAGGCTCCATCACAAAACACCCACGTATGTTCATAATTTTCATCGTCACCTGCTGAGCCTCCAAAAAGCCCAATATTTCCCAAGGCTTTCTGAAAAGTATTAACAACTGGTTCTTCACGCTTAGAAAGACCATCAATAAGCATGAGAGCAAAACTGTTTTTAGGTCCTGCGTCTGGTTTTTTTTCTTCCAACTGTTGCAGCAAGGTCTCAATAAAATCATATCCTTTGCTTGCTTCAAACTGCTGCAGCTTATCATGGTGGCCTACAACGGCTAAAAAACTACTTGACGGAAAACTTGCACCAGAAAGACTGTATTCTCGATACCCTGCAGGTCCTATTTCACCTGCGGTTGTACAACCAACGACAGGTATATTGGGGAACAGTAGATTTATTTCACTGGCCAGTGCGTCAAGATCGTAATGACTGGAGCAGAAAAAAATTACAAGTGCTGTATCATGTCCGGACAGGGCCGCGTGTAATTCTTGTACGGCCTTACGCGAATCTTTTGAAGAAGACTGGCCAGTTCGGATATGGTCGTGAGTGCTCAATTGCAATCTCCATGGTTATAATCCCTTATTATCACCTTGGAAAATAATTTACTCTTCTCGTTTTCTAAGATTTTTCCCAGGTTTAAAAAAGATTTACTGGAAAAATATCTCATAAACTTATTAACAAAAACTAAAGAAACCCGGGTTGTATTTAGATGATCTCCCCCAGTTCCGCAAGGCGACTCGCCTGGTCTTCGGAAATCAAAGCCTGAATCATTTCATCAAGGGCGCTGCCATCTATGATGCGATCAAGTTTATAAAGGGTGAGGTTGATGCGATGGTCGGTTACGCGCCCTTGTGGAAAGTTGTAGGTGCGGATGCGTTCGGATCGATCGCCACTTCCAACTTGGCTTTTGCGGTTGGCGGCTCTTTCGGCTGCCTTTTCAGCACGTTGATGCTCATAAAGGCGAGCTCTTAGAATTTTTAAAGCTTTTGCCTTGTTCTTATGTTGAGACTTTTCGTCTTGTTGTTGAACAACCACGCCTGTTGGGAGGTGGGTAATACGAACCGCACTATCGGTCGTATTAACGGATTGGCCCCCTGGACCACTTGAGCGAAAGACATCAATTCGCAAGTCTTTTTCTTCAATATGGATGTCTACTTCCTCTGCTTCTGGCAAAACAGCAACGGTTGCGGCAGAGGTATGAATTCGACCACTTGTTTCCGTTTCAGGAACTCGTTGAACGCGGTGAACACCAGATTCAAACTTGAGCCTTGCAAAAACACCTTTGCCTGAAATTGAGGCGGATGCTTCCTTAATGCCTCCGATACCTGTGTCGCTTTCATGCATGAGTTCAAACTTCCATCCTTGAAGCTCGGCATACCTTTGATACATACGCAAGAGATCAGCTGCAAAAAGGGCTGCTTCATCACCGCCTGTTCCAGCACGAATTTCCATGATGGCGTTACGATCATCATCGACATCTTTCGGAAGAAGGAGAACTTGAATTTCAAGTAAAAGCTCTGGAAGACGGGCCTGAACACGAAGAAGGTCTTCTTGAGCCATGTCCTTAAAATCTTTGTCGAGTGAAGGATCTACTAAAAGTTCTTCAAGACCTTTCTTTTCATCAGAAACCTGCTGCCAATCTAAGATTTTTTCAGCGATGGGAGTGAGATCAGAGTATTCTTTTGAAAGCTTTGCAAATTCTGCGGGGTCTTCCATTGAGGAAGAAAGCTTATCTCTAAGTTCCTCAAAGTGAGTGAGGACTTGATTCAATTTCTGGTCAAAATTCACGAGACACCCTTATCTTTAATCGCCTTGTTTATTTGCTCTTGTGGGAGTTGGATTTGTTCTCCCGTATCTAAATCTTTCAAGGTTACGGAGTGAGAGGCAACCTCTGTCTCCCCAATAATTAAGGCAAAACGAGCATTTATTTTATTGGCTTTCTTAAGACGTTTTCCAAGATTTCCGCCATATGTCATTTCCACAACATGGCCTTGCTGGCGCAAAGTTTGTGCTAAGGAAAGGCTTTTGATGTCAAAGGCTTCATCCATAGGAATCATGACCACGGGGCGCGAGAGAGGGGGGAGGTCATCATCTTTAAGCATCAAAGCTAAGCGATCAATACCCGCAGCCCAACCAACACCAGGGATAGAGGGGCCGCCCATCGTGCTCAGAAGGCCATCATAACGCCCTCCAGCTAAAACTGTACCTTGAGAGCCGAGTTCAGTCGTTGTGATTTCAAACGCGATATGACAATAATAATCAAGCCCTCGCACGAGATGGGGATTAAGTTTGAAGGGAATGTGAAGCGCTTCAAGACCTTCCCTGACTTTCATAAACATTTCTTGTGATAAAGCATTGAGGCTTTCTGTCAAAAGAGGAGCCTCTTTTAAAATCTTTTTATCACCTTCATCTTTTGTGTCTAAGATTCGCAAAGGGTTTCGATCAAGACGTTGCTGACTATCGGGAGATAGATGAGCGTGATGATCCTTAAGATAGGTGACGAGACGATCACGGTAGTGCTTGCGACTTTCATCATCTCCGAGAGTGTTGACTTCCAAGGTCACATGTTGACTTAAGCCCAAAACCTTCAACGTATCAAAGGCCAAAGCAATAACCTCCACATCTCCTATAGGGTCCGGCACGCCAAAAAGTTCTACACCGATTTGATGAAGCTGACGCAATCGCCCTTTTTGAGGTCTTTCATAGCGAAACATGGGACCTTCATAAAAAAACTTTAAGGGCATGGACTGAGTAAGGCCATTTGAAATGACAGCCCGAGCGATGCCTGCCGTACCTTCCGGGCGGAGCACCATCTCTTCATCCCCGCGTTTAACAATTTCATACATTTCTTTGGTAACGATATCGGATACATCACCAAGAGTGCGCTTAAAAACGTCCTTAAATTCCAAGAGAGGTGTTGCCATTTCATGAAAACCATAGGTAGCGGCTACTTTTCGAGCTGTATCGATAATATAGGAATATTTTCTGTGTTCTGGAGGCAACAAGTCATGCGTCCCCCGAACAGGCTGTAATGTTGTCATGTGTGCCTGTGAAGTTGTG
>DATKTE010000393.1:0-4276 GCA_035531295.1 Alphaproteobacteria bacterium | reverse complement strand
CAAAACATGCATATCGTCTGTTAAGACGATCGCTTCATCGAGAGCACGCAATTGTGTCTGCTCTGTTAATTTTTGATTAATAGCTTCCGATTCAGGATTAAAGTAACGGATAAGCGGCACAAGCTCTGTCGCCATCGCTTGAGCATTGGCAGTAATGACTTTTTGGTGCTCTCCTAAATAAGCTCCTGCAACTGCAATGGATTCGCCTATGGCTGTTTCGACCCTTTGGTTAAACCAACTTTGAATAGCGATATTAAAAAAAATGGCAGAAAACCCTGCAACGAGAATTGTAGGAGCAATAGCTAAAAGACTAAAGGTTGCAACGATACGGCTATGAAGTTTTGACCCAGCTTGATCGCTTTTCCTCTCAGCCCATAATTCAGCCACGTATTTAGCAACAACAGCCGCAAGCGTCATTAAAAAAACGAAATCAAGGCTTAATAGAAAGACAAGCACTCTTCGGCTTTGAACAAAGGGTGAGGCTTTCGTGAGCATCACATAAGTTGCAAGCACAGAAAGAATAGACCCTCCAACTAAGAAAACAAGGAGCTTGCGCCCTATATTATATGTCTTTGCCCATTCTTTAAGGTTTTCATAGACTTTGGAAAATGTCATTTCAGAGTGCCTCAAGGGATATATGAAGGTCTAATATCTTACGTCTTAAGGTGTTTCGATTAATTCCCAAAAGCTTAGCAGCTTGGACTTGATTGCCGTTTAGGCGCCTTAAGGTTTCGCCAATTAAAGCTCGTTCTATTTCTTGTTTCAGACAAAAATATAGCCCGTCTACAGGTAACAGATCTCCATGGAGATCAAAATAATGCTTTAAATACCGCTCAATGACTTCTTGAAGTCCAAGATTATATAATTTCTGGTTAAAGTCATTCATATTCATCTTTCTAAGTTAATGTCATAAAATGTTTTTATGAGGGACCTTACTTCTTCAGCCGTAGTCGCCTGATTAATCGTAACTCGAAATTCCGCGGAATCTGCCAATCCTTTACTATACCAACCTATATGTTTTCTAGCCATTAACAGCCCAGTATGTTCTCCATAATGGGTCAGCATATCTTCAAAGTGTTCTAAAACAACGCTTTTTTGTTCTTCTAAAGGAGGATCTGCGAGTTTCTCGCCTGTTTTAAGAAAATGACTTATCTGATTCAAAAACCAGGGCCTGCCATATGCCCCACGTCCTACCATGACGCCATCAGCTCCAGAAAGGGACAACAAATTTTTTGCATCTTCAACTGTCACAACATCCCCATTTCCTATAACAGGGATACCAACCGCTTCTTTAACCTTTCGTATAAAAGACCAATCCGATTTGCCGTTGTAAAGCTGACAACGGGTCCTTCCATGGATCGTGATCATTTTGACACCACAGTCCTCTGCAATTTTTGCAAGACTAGGGGCATTGCTGTTCTGATCATCCCAACCTGTGCGCATTTTAAGGGTTACTGGAATGTTAACGGCCTTAACGGTTGCTTCTATTATTTTTGCGGCATGCTTTTCATCACGCATTAGTGCCGATCCAGCATGGCCATTTACAATTTTTTTGACAGGACAACCCATATTAATATCAATAAGGATGGCCCCTCGATCCACATTTAGCTTTGCAGCTTCTGCCATAACCTTAGGTTCACAGCCAGCCAATTGAACTGCCATTGGATATTCCTCAGGGGTGTGGGCTGACATAAGCAAAGATTGACGAGTCTGACGAATCATCGCTTGACTCGCTATCATTTCAGAAATAACAAGAGCCACTCCTCGCTGTTTTACAAGGCGGCGAAAGGGCATGTCCGTAACACCCGACATAGGAGCTAAAATGACCCGATCTTCTAATTCTACATTCCCGATTCGTAGTGTCATAAACTTTCTTTTTCCTTAAATGTAGCGACATTACCTCTTTTGTTGATGTTTTTTCAAGAACAATAAAAATGAAAATTAAGAATTTAGGAAGGAAGTCTTAACGAAGATTTTAACCTTAATTGATACTATGAATTATATTTTAAAACATTGAGAGAAATTGCTAATGAAAGAGAAATGTATCTGCAAAAATATACTTACTCAGAAGCAATTTTTTCTCCTTATGATTGTTCCTTTATTACTAGGTCTGATGATAATATTTACTTCATCAGCCGATGCTGACTGGGCAAGAAAAGACGATCCTCTTCTCCTACAATCTCCTCAAAAACAAGGGTGGCGCCTCGTAGAAGAACGTGATTTAGTCCCAAGCCCAAAAAAGGTGCTAGGAAAAAGCCTTAAGACAGCAGAGAGGTAAACATGATTATTTATTCAAAAAATTTTCTTATTAAAAGTGCTCTTCTTTTGACTATATTTGCAGTCCAGAGTCAACCCTCATTAGCAGATTTTGCTCAAGACAAAAAAAATCTCAATATTACAATAGGAATAGGGATTGCCTACTGCAGGGGAAAATTGTTGCCTTATGCATTTGAAAGCCCTGACCTATGGCTTATTCCATCAAGAAAGCAATGTAAAAAACATCGTAAATATTGTAAGTATCTGAAAGAATTAATAAAAGAATTTCCTTATAATGGGGAAGGAGGATATAACTATACGCACAAAATCTCATTTTTCGACTTAGCGATTAAGGTTGAGGAGTTGTGGCAAACAGAGACAGAAAATAGCACAAACTACCAAGAATTAAAAGATATCAGAGAAAAGCTAAACCCTTTTATAGGAGCGTGCATCAGTGCAAGTGGCGACTTAGCATATTATATCCCAATAATGCAGACACTCTACCAGGAAATAACTGGTCATAAGCCTCCCCCTCCTGATAACTCACGCGTGAAGGATGTTGAATAATAATCGATGAGAATTGACTCTTTCTTTTGATGGGAGGGAAATGCTAAAAGAAACGTCCTATTTATCAGGCAAGCTTTTAGGAGCTAAGGACAAAGGATAAAATGATTACAACGCGTCGAAAAATAGATATTCCCAAATCCACTGCCCTAAAATTTATCCTTCTCTTAGGGATCACAAGCTTATTTGCAGATATGACTTATGAAGCTGCACGAAGTGTTTCGGGCCCCTTTCTCGCAACTTTTGGAGCAAGTGCCGCTCTTGTTGGATTTGTGGCTGGATTTGGAGAATTCTTAGGGTATTCGATCCGCCTTCTTTCAGGTTATCTCGCCGATAAAACACAGCGATACTGGACTATTACAATTATTGGATATTTTATCAATCTCTTAGCCGTTCCCGCATTAGCGTTTGCTGGAAATTGGCAGATAGCTTCCCTTTTAATTATTTTAGAACGTGTGGGCAAAGCGATTCGAACACCCGCACGGGATGCGATGCTCTCGCACGCAGGAAGCCATACAGGCGTTGGGTGGGCCTTTGGTGTTCATGAAGGTCTTGATCAACTGGGCGCTTTGGCAGGCCCTTTAATCGTTTCTGCTGTTCTTTATTACAAAGGTAGTTACCAAGAGAGCTTCGCAGTCTTAGCAATCCCTGCTATTCTCGGTTTAGCTGTCCTTATGATTGCCTTCAGACTTTTTCCACATCCCCATCACCTAGAAATTAAACTTAATACGTTAGAAACACATGGTATAAAAACACCGTTTTGGATCTATCTCTGTGGTGCGAGCCTAATAGCTGCTGGATATGCTGACTTTTCTATTATTGCCTATCATTTCGAAATGAAAGACATCTTATCTTCCGTTTGGATTCCCATTTTTTACTCCTTTGCCATGGGATTTATTTCAATTTCTGCTCCTTTGCTGGGCTATTTGTATGACAAACGCGGGTTTGTCGTGCTGATCTGGGCCAGCATTTTATCAGCTTTATTTTCACCCTTTGTCTTTTTAGGGGGGTTCTATTGGGCACTCGGTGGGCTTGTCCTTTGGAGCATAGGTGTTGGGGCCCATGAATCTTTAATGCGTGCCATTATAGCAAATATGACGTCGCCAAAAAAAAGAGCCTCCGCCTATGGAATTTTTAATGCCGGGTATGGGGCCTTCTGGTTTATGGGAAGTGTCATTATTGGTTTTCTTTATGATTATTCTATTTGGGCAGTTATTTTATTCTCGCTCCTGACACAATTTCTTGCGATTCCCCTTCTGATCTGGGTTAAGAAAAGAATAGCAGATTGAATGAAATGTCCTATTTCTTTTCAATAGGAATCTTGTGAACACTTGGCTTTTCAGCTGATGGGCGAAGAATTGCCAAACTCAAAATACCATCTTTGAATGCAGCTGTAATTTTCTTCTCATCAGGTTTATAGGGTAGCCTTAAGGAGCGAGAAAAAGACCCATACGAG
>DATKTE010000392.1:0-2185 GCA_035531295.1 Alphaproteobacteria bacterium | reverse complement strand
TCTATGCAGCCATTTTTGACTCGTGGTCTGGATGCTGCTCTTGATCTTGATATGTCTCAACAGTTTTATGCTGGTACTGGTGCCGGGGAAGCTCTTGGCGTACTCAATGCTGATTGTCTCGTTTCTGTACCTAAAGAAACTGAGCAAGTAGCAACTACACTTCTTTATGAAAATACCTTGAATATGCTTGCACGATTCTATGGCTCCAGAGGTAACTGGTATGGCTCCAGAACAATTATTCCTCAGCTTGGAATAATGTCTGTTGCCGTTGGTACTGGTGGCAGTACTGTATTCATGAGTAATCAAGGTGGCGTTGGTTCATTCCCAGCACAGCTACACGGCTCCGGTCTGGAATATCTTGATGTAGCTCCGACACTTGGTACAGTTGGCGATCTTATGCTTGCTGACTGGTCACAGTATCTTGTTGGTCAAAGAGCCGGTAGAGGTGGGCTTGAAATGTCAGAATCAATGCATTTGAAATTTGATTTTGATCAGAATACTTTCAAGGCTCGCTATTATATTGATGGACAGCCTTGGTGGCCTCAGGCTTTTAGACCGCTGAATGGTGCTTCAAGAAGTCCATTCGTGGTTGTTGCTACGAGAGCATAGAACGCAAGCAAATAGGGTTAAACGATAACCTACACACCGTTTTTAGAATCCTTTCGGTCACAACAAAAGGAAAACACAATTAGGAGGATATGATGTTTGGACAAGAAGGTTTTCAGAATGAAAGTTATGTAATGATTCCGCCAGCAGATTTTAATGCGGCAACTACATCATCTGCATGGATTGATATGAGCCAATATGGTCATGCAACGGTTGTTATTCTTGTAGGTGAAACTATAGGAGACACGCTGGCTGTTACACTTGATCAGGCAACGACAAATGCCGGGGCAGGATCAAAGACTTTGGCATTTACACGTCTTATGTCAACAGGTCAAAAACTCAACATAGATACCGTTGTTGGTACATTCTCAGTTGGTGAAACACTTACTCAAACCGGTGGAAATTCCAATACTGCTGAAATCTATGAAGTTGCCAATGATTATTTGCTTGTTCGCTGCCTTACAAATGGAACGACATGGACAAATGATGCTGTTATTACTGGGGGTACTTCTGGGGCAACAGCGGCTATGAATGGAACGGGTGAAGCAGAGAATATTGTTCTTCCGACTTACACTGCTCCATCGAGTACTTTCACAATTCCAGCGACTACGTATAAATCTTATATTATTGAGGTTGATGGCGATAGTCTTGATGTTGCGAATGACTATGATCATTTTCAGGTTGATTTTGCTGATCCGGGGCAGAGTACTATAATGGGTGGCATTATCATTCTCAAAAGCCCACGCAATAGAGGTATTCCAATGCCTGATGCTCTTGGGGCACAGAAAATGACAGCAACATTCTAATCATAATTAACAGGAGGGTGCTATGTGGATAAAACTAAAAAGAGAATATCAGGGTAATCCGAAAGGAACAATTATGAATCTCGGAGAGCAGACAGCTAATAGGCTTACATCATGTAAAAATGCTATGAATTGTGAAGCTCCCGAAACTCCAGCTACAAAAAGTATTTATTTTCCTAAAACAAATATTGATAAGGGAGAAGTTGCTATTGTAGATGCGATTAATGGTATGATACGTTCTGAATTGTTAGAATTTATCGAAGATAATAATCTGGATGTAGCTTTAGATATTTTGGTGAATCCTGAAGAAACAAACAAAATAAAGCAGTTTCGTAAGATAAAAATACTTGCGAATCTTAGAACAGAAGTAGCAGAAGCTGCAATACAAGCCGGACTTCGATTTGAGCTTGATGATAATATCATTCCAAAGAAACCAAATCGTGGCTCGGATAAAATGATGAGAAGTTCTCCAGTGGAGAAATGAAATTCAAAAAGGTGCAACGGGTGCAATAACAGTCTTTTATGGCTGTACCGATAAGGAGATATAAAATGCCAGTAACAAAAGTAGGCTCAAGATGGTCAAGTGGAAATCTTATATTTTTTGAGAAATCTATAGGGCCAGCAGTGATTGGCAATCTTTTAACGATTGGAACGACAGCAGTAACAGTTGGTTCAGCAACTCAGGATGCTGATTTCAAAGTATTTCTTGGTTCAGCAAATGAATATTTTTTGTGCGATGTTGGCGGTTCAAAAGTAACTCTTGTAGGTGATTTGGA
>DATKTE010000391.1:0-2992 GCA_035531295.1 Alphaproteobacteria bacterium | reverse complement strand
CTGCCCCGTTGCCCCTCTAAAAAAATTGGCTCCACAAAACCAGCCGCTGACATTTGTTCAGGGCTCTGATTAAGATCCGTATCGCGATGGGTAAAGAAATCACTGAATTTTTAAGATATGGCTGAGATTGATGATAACTTTTAAGTGGTCATTAGAAGCATAAGACCAAAGACTAATGGAAAATGCAGGCTGAATAGGGTAAGGATGTATTGGAGAGGTCTGAATTTGAGACCTTAATAAACAGGAATATTTGGAAAAAAAAGAGAATCAAAGATTCATTTCCTTTACCTAGCAGGAAATGCTTTTTAGAAAGGAGGTCAAACATGGAGAGGGATGTTGCTACACAATTGATTGAATTTGCAGTTGATACGAAATATGAAGACATTCCGGAAGAAACCCTAGAATTCACTAAGTGTCTGACCTTAAAGACTGTGGCAGGGATGCTGGCTGGCTCAACTACACCATCGGCCCAGAAGATGGCTGGGATTATTAGAGACAGGAAACTCCCTGAGGAATGCGGAGTGATAGGCAGTGATTTCAAGACTTCATTGTGGGAGGCGGTTCTTCTGGGCGTTTACTTTGCTCATGCGAAAGAGTTGGAGGATGACAGGTATGTCTATGGGGTATCCTGGGACATCACGGTTATTCCTCTACTCTTTCCCCTCGCTGAAAAGTTGGGGCTTTCAGGCAAAGCTCTACTGGAAGCACTTGTTGTGGGGCTTGAGATTCACACGAGGACTTGTCTATTTAGTGCTCACCATTTGGGATTGTTTGTAGTGCCAGGGGCAGTTGGACCAGCTGTTGGGGCTGCTAAGGCTTTAGGCTTAGGTGTGAAAGAAACGGCTGCAGCGTTTGGCCTTGCTATGTCAGGGGTTCCCATTTCGATGGTAAACCTGGGTACCGATGCTCATTTTTTCGAATCCGCTCTCCAATCTCTGCAGGGTATAATGGCTGCTGAAATGGCTAAGGTCGGCCTGAGCGGCAACCCTGATATAAACACGTATCTAACTAATCATCTCGGAAAGGAAAGAGTAGTGCCAGAAGAAATGGTAGAAGATCTAGGTAAACGATGGGTGCTTCAGGAGATTCAAATCAAGAAATATCCTTGTTGTATTGCGCATCACCGTCAAATTGACTCGGTAATTGAATTAAGGAAAAAGCATAATCTTTCATTTGAAGACGTGGAGACTATCGAAGTACATTCGAGACGGAAGGGTGACATACGACAAAATCGTCCAGAACCGAAGGATGCAAATGACCTTCAGTTCAGTATCCAACACACCTTGGGGGCCGCAATGTTGGATGGAGATGTAGGATTGGAACACATGACTGAGGATACTGTTGTTGAGCCAAGGTTGAAAGAAGCCCGTTCAAAGGTAAAATTTATCCCTGCTCCAGATGATTCACCTGGTGGCACATTAGGTGAGTCTTTTGATGAGCCTGCTTGCGTAGTCATCAAAACCAAAGATGGCAAAACATTCTCAAGGGAAAGACAATACGTAATTGGAAGTTTTCAAGAGCCTTTGTCACTGGACCAATTTCGGGAACTTTACCATAAGTTCACTTGTGGGATATTATCTGAAGAGAATATCTCAAAAAGTGCTGGGACAATCTTGAATCTGGAAAGCATTGATAGCGTGAAAGAAATAATGGACATCTTTTCAAAAGGCGACAAATGATGTTGAAAAAGATAGACCATGTAGGGATCTTGGTGAATGAATTTAAGCAGGCAATCACTAAATTCAAGGGGCTTGGATTTCCTTGTACAGAGATTAAGGAAAATCAGGAGAGTGGCATTAGAATCGCCTTTTTCTCCATTGGGGATACTTTGATCGAGCTTATTAATTTTACCGGCCCTGCTATAGAGCAGTACCCGGTAATCTGTGAGCAAAAAGGTGCAATTAACCACATCTGTTTTGAAGTCGATGACCTAGAGGCCAGCATTCAGGATTTTAAAAAGAATGGGGCTAAGCTTCTAAAGGGCTACCCTCGTGCTGGAGCCCACGGCCAAATAGCCTTTTTTCACCCTGAAACCACAGAAGGCGTCTTGATAGAAATCTGTCAGACATAGACACGGAAGTTTCATGGTGATTCGGGCTCGCAATAGTATACGCGTTTCTGGACATCCGCGGTAATCATGTCGTGATCAAAAAAGAGAAAGGAAGACCGAAAGGCAGAGACCATCTCAACGGGATTGAGGGTTTCTGGTCCTATGCAAAACATTGGCTCTACCACTACCGTGAAGTCCCGAAGAAATACTTCCATCTCTACCTGAAGGAAATAGAATGGAGATTTAATCACAGAAATGAAAACCTCGTTATCTTACTGAGAGATATTTTACATCAGCGTGTTGTCAAAGAACAAAATTTAGTGCAACTTTAATGGTGTATAACCTAAAATTAAAGTACTCTGACAGGGATGCTGGGAAGTAATAGCGATGGTCAGAAAAAGAGGTAAAATTTAGCTTAAGGAGAATAGAATATGGAAAGATTGAAAGATAAAGTGGCTTTCATAACTGGTTCGAGCACAGGAATCGGGCGTGCTTCAGCTATTCTTTTTGCTAGCGAAGGAGCTAAAGTAGCAGTAGCTGATATTGATCAATCCGGAGGCGAAGAAACGGCTAAAATAATCAGCCAAAGTGGGGGCAAGGCAATTTATCTTAAAACCGATGTGACAGATCCTGAAAGTGTAAAGGATGCGGTCCAGGAGACAATTAATAAATTCAGCAAATTAGATATCATTTATAACAATGCCGGTGGTTCTTTAACGGATGATGGGGCGGTTACTGAAGTTTCTATTGAGGTCTGGCAAAAAACACACTCGGTGGATCTATTTGGCACATTTTTATGCTGTAAATATGGAATTCCTCACTTGATTAAAAACCGCAGTGGCTCGGTAATATTGACTAGTTCGATAGCCGGCTTAAGGGGTTGGAAGCGTTCTGCATATACAGCTGCTAAAGGTGGAATTATTTCCCTGACTCGGGTCATGG
>DATKTE010000390.1:0-3368 GCA_035531295.1 Alphaproteobacteria bacterium | reverse complement strand
TCAGAAATCAGAAACCAGAGAGCAGAAAAAGGAAGAGAAAACCCCCACTCAAGCGATCGAGAACCAGAGAAAAGAAATTGAAACAAAACTCCACGCAGCGATTATTGAACCTACGAGTGAGAACCTTATTGCGTACATACTGGCTCAACGAGCGCTCATGGACCAAAGCCAAAAGTTTTCTGAATCGTGGAAGCGCGTTGTGATAACAACGCCTTCTCTGGATGAAACTTTAGTGCATCCCGTGGATCAGAATGCCCGACATGTTTACTACGATGAACGACATAAAGAATTGCAAAAACGGATTAAGAAACTTGCTCAAGACTACGGTCTTTTCTTTTTCTTCCGGAAGAACTGCCCCTATTGCCATGGTTTTGCACCCATTGTGAAACGGTTTTCTGAGAAGTACGGCTGGTCAGTTCTGGCTATCACCATGGACGGAGGAACGTTGCCTGAATTCCCTCATGCTAAACGAGATAATGGTATTTCAGAACGACTTCAGATCGCCCATGTCCCTGCCCTCATCGCTCTACATCCAAAAACGGGACAGCTTATTCCTCTCGCTTACGGCATGGTTTCTGAAAGTGAGATTGAGGAAAGAATTAACATGTTAACACAAGCCTTTACGGTAAAGGGAGAAACAAAATGAAGCACAGTGTTCTGTATACGCTCTGCATACTTCTTCTTTTAAATCCTTCTTCACAAGCCTCGATGCAGAAGAATTTAGAGACTGCTTTTGAGAAATTGGGTATGGCCAATAACCTTACCACAGGAGGAGGATACCAAGACCAAACGGGCGGGTTTTATACGGGTGGTAGCGTATTTGCGCGATCAAAGGTAAACAATGCAGATTTGCTTTCTATACAGATGCCGCATTATCGTTCCGGTTGTGGAGGAATCGATCTCTTTCTAGGCGGATTTAGCTTCATCAATGCCCAACAATTCACACAACTTCTCCGTAATATTGGAAGTAATGCGAGTGGCTATGCCTTTAATCTGGCCCTTGCTACGGTCACCCCCCAGATTAAAAGCGTTTTGGATGACTTAGCCGCAAAGGTTCATTCCATCACAAACCAAAGCATTAATTCCTGTGAGGCGGCAGCAACGCTTGTGGGAGGGGTATGGCCCCAAAGTAATGCGTCCTCTCAACTTTTGTGTAACGCCATGGGCAAAGAATTAGGTCTTGCCAGTGACTGGGCACAAAGTCGTCAGAAGTGTGGAACGGAAGAAAAACGAGACGCCTGGAATAGCCGCAAGAACGAAAAAGAAGGGTTTAAAGATATCTTAGGCGATGAGTTTAATATTGCCTGGAAAGCGATTCAGAAGAATGGCTTTTTAAGCCGTGATCCCCAATTAGCAGAACTCTTCATGACGGTTTCGGGAACCATTATTTCGAGGCGAGTGAGTAGTAGCTTGGAGGTCAAGGTCTTGCCTTCCAAAAGCAGTGATCCTCAGCTCATTTCTGGGCTCATTACAGGAAATGTACCTATTCAAATTTATAAGTGTGATAACGCTTCAGAAGACAAATGCCTCAGCCCTACTCTTCAACAGATAACGCTTCCAGCAGAGAAGGCTCTCTATGGACAAGTTCATCGCCTGCTTTTGTCTCTTTCTCAAAAGGTTAGAGAAGATAAAGCACTTTCTAAGACAGAGATCGGATTTGTTAATGCGACTCAGATCCCTGTCTTAAAGATTATGGCAGTAGAAGCTGCTTTTAAGGCGGGAGGGAGTCCTCTCAGTGCTGCTGATTTTAGTGAAGCTATTGCCCACGATATCCTCCTTCAGTATCTGGAAGAAGTCATGACCCTTGTCTTTGATAGCGTCACCCAGCTTCAGAAAACCCAGATCAACGATCAAATGGTGGAGGAATTAAGGCAAGGAATTTCTAAGTCTCGCAAACTTCTCTTTGCCAAGCGAACGGCTCTTTTTGAACAAATGGCTATTACCCTGGATCTTATCGAACGGACCCAACAGATCGAAACTAAACTGCAAAACATGTTCATATCTCATCAACAGGGCACGAAAGCGGGAGGGTTTTGATATGCACCATGTGATTACGACTTACGGCGGCGGTGAGCTCTTTACTCTGGTCTTCAACGGCATAGCGGCTTTATTTAAGGCCGATCGAACAGGATTTATCCTGCCTTTAATACGCATTGGGTTGGTCGTTGGATCTGTTTATATGCTGATTCTGATGCTGGTTCGTAGCAGTTTGGAAGAAGGCTTAAAGTGGCTTCTTTGGGTTGTGATTGCAACAAATTTGCTCTTTCTGCCCAAGACAACAGTTTTTATTCATGACCCACTCACCAAGGTTAAAACAAAGGTCGATAACGTTCCCTTTGCTTTAGGAGCCTTTGCAAGCTTTGTCAGCCAAATGGGTCGAGGTATTACAGAAAAGATGGAATCGGTTTTTACCTTGCCCGATTATATGCCTTACCATAAGACAGGAACGGTATTTGCTTCCTCTTTGATGAGCCAAGTGGGGCAGTTTCGCATTGTGGATCCAATCTTTAAAGGCAATATGGAACGGTTTGTAAACCAATGTGTGGTTTATGACGCCATGATTGGTCACAAGTATACGTTGACTGAGCTTCAGAACACAAAAGATATCTGGGATCTCGTAAAAACAAAGGCCTCTCCAGTTTTAGGATTTCTTTACAAAGAAGAAGACACTCCTGGAACCGTCATCACCTGTAAGGCAGGGGCTAAAAAGTTGTCTGATCTTTGGACGATTGAGATTACACGCGCAACAGCCATTTATGGAACAAGGGTTCAGAATCAAACGCTCACAAAGACGGCCTTTTTTACAAATCTCCAAACCGGCTATCAGTTAATGACGGGAGTTGCTGAAAATGCCTCCAACATCCTCCGTCAGACCCTGATGATCAATGCCATTGAAGAGGCAAGCAACAATAAGCTCTCAGAGCTAGGATCAGCGTCTAACTATGCCGCCACAAAAGCACTTCTCCAACAGCGATCAGCTTATACCGTTGCAGGAGACATTGCGGCTCGCACCCTTCCTCTCTTTAAGAACGTCATAGAAGCTCTCAGTTATGGGCTTTTTATCTTCATTGTGATTTTAGCTCTGCTTCCCAATGGCTATAGGATTCTTCTAACCTATTTTGGAATCCTCGTCTGGACCCAGCTGTGGGCTCCTCTCTATGCCATCTTAAATTTGATTATGACCCTCTATGGAAAAGCAGAAACTATAGGGCATGGCGCGAAAGAAGGTCTGACTCTTTTGAACTCCTCCGCCATTATAAATGCCAATGCGGATATGACAACACTTGCCGCTTGGCTTTCTGTCAGTATTCCTTTCATTTCCTATGGCATCTTAAAACAAGGCGCCGCAGCCTTTGTGGGGCTTGCTC
>DATKTE010000389.1:0-3054 GCA_035531295.1 Alphaproteobacteria bacterium | reverse complement strand
AGCATTTTAAAAGTGGTAAGTTTGAAGAGGCTTGGAGTTGGGTAAATCAGTAGAGTAGAAGCATTGCTAAAACTCTTTCCTCCTCTATCCTATCTATCGCTTTTCCCGACTCTTTTTTGCCAGATTCAAAGATTCATCTAGTCCTTCTTTAATGTGCTTTTGAACAGAACCAATAATTTTCTCATTTGACTTTGCAACGATGGAAGTAAGCCCTTGGGTATGTTCAACGGCTTGATCGAGTGCTGCTTTTGTAGCTTCTGCTTGGCGAGTGGTTTTATCTTCCAGTGGAGCTTTAGAGCAACAGTATTTTACTTGCTCATTCCACTGAGCAAAAACTTTTTTAAAATAATCATTTTGAAGTTCCATGATAGATTTTGTGGCTTCAACAACGACTTGTTGGGTTGAATTCATCAGTTCCATATTTCTCTGATAATTCGAGAGTAGAGTCTCGAGATCTAGTCCTGGAAACTTAAATTGTTTAAATGCGTTGAATGATTCTTCACCAAAAATATTTTTTTCTTTATCCATGAAATTTTCTCCTTTTCGAAAATAGATTTACTAAAATATATTCTCTCACAAACTCCTTAAAAAAAATTAAAGATAGCTAAACAATCTTTATTTCAATCGAATGAATTTCCTTAATTATTTTTTAATCCAGCACTGCTTTATTAGGATATGTAAATCCTTTTTATGAGGTGAAGGAAAACAAAATGACCACTGAAGCACTCACCTATGAATCGGTTAATATCCCTCAGACAGAAAACTACATCAAACGGGTGATTCTTTCATGTATGATTGGGAATGCTCTTGAGTGGTATGATTTTGTGCTCTATGGATATTTCGCGACCACCATAGGCTCTCTTTTCTTTCCCCAATTCAGCACGGTTGCATCACTTATGGCCACATTTGGTATCTTTGCAGCTGGTTTTATTATGCGCCCTTTGGGAGGGGCTATTTTTGGCCATATAGGGGATAAAATGGGCCGTAAAAAGGCCCTTCTCTGGTCGATCTACCTTATGGCGATTCCTACGACGCTCATTGGACTTTTACCGACCTATGAACATATTGGGTGGTTGGCCCCTCTTTTTTTAACCCTCATTCGCTTGGCCCAAGGGCTTTCCATGGGGGGTGCTTTTTCAGGCTCTATGATCTTTGTGGTCGAAACAGCAGGGCAGAAAAACCGAGGACTCTATGGAAGTTGGGTTGTCTTTAGCCTTCTCATCGGAATTTTAGTAGGTTCAGCGATAGCAACTGCCACCTGCTACTTTTTATCTAAAGAGCAATTGATGGAGTGGGGATGGCGAATCCCCTTTCTCTTAAGTGTGGTGGGAGGGCTCATAGGGTCGATGATGCGTCATGTGATGCATGAACCCGAACAATTCGCTCAAGCCAAAAAACATCACAAGGAGAACGCCTCACCTCTTGAAGAACTTTTTAGACATCATCTTAATACAATTGCTTATGTGGTAACCATTGAGCTTACCCTTTCGATTGGATTTTATCTCATTGTGACCTTTATCAATAACTTCCTGACAGCCTTTCTGAAAATTGACATAGTCACAAGCCTCATCATGACAACCATGAGTATGATTGCGATGGGGTTTTCTATCCTTTGCTTTGGTTGGATTTCAGATAAGATAGGCCGAAAGCCTGTTTTAATTTCAAGTGCTCTTTCTTTTACGTTTTTCGCATACCCTCTTTTCATTGCTCTAGAAGGAGGATTTACAAGTGCTCTTCTCGCCCAAGTGGCTCTTTCTTTTATCATGGGTGCTTTCTTTGCTCCCATACCCGCAACATTAGTAGAATTGTTTCCTCTAACAATACGTTATTCTGGTCTTTCCATATCTCATAGTATCAGTATGGCTGTTTTTGGAGGCACAGCTCCTTTTATCGCAACAGGTCTTATTCATCTCACAAACAATAATGCAGCTCCTGCCTTGTACTTAGGGATTGCATCTCTCATTTCAGCTATTGCCCTTTTCTTTATGAAGGATCGGTTTAAGGAAAAGGTGTTATAGGATGGGTTGCTGATGTCTGATGACATAAAAACAAATCTCTCCACCGGTCTGACCGACATTGAGGCTGCGTCACGTCTCGAGAAATATGGCGAAAATGCTCTGCCGGAAAAACACAAAAATCCATTTCTAAAACTTTTGGCCTATTTCTGGGGACCGATCCCCTGGATGATAGAGGCAGCGGCAGTGTTGTCTGGAATCATGCAACACTGGTGGGATCTAGCTATTATTGCAACCTTACTGCTGGTCAACGCAGGCGTGGGTTTCTGGGAAGAGCATAAGGCGGATAATGCGATCGAGCTGCTCAAGGCAAAGCTGGCGCTGACGGCGCGCGTGCTGCGTGGTGGAAAATGGAGGGATATTCCAGCTCGAGAATTGGTGCCAGGCGATTTGGTCTTTCTTCGCTTAGGTAATATCATTCCTGCCGACATGACACTCAAATCAGGGGATTACTTAAGTGTAGATCAATCCCAGTTGACGGGTGAATCTCTACCTGTAGACAAAAAAATCAGCGATACCGCCTATTCCGGCTCCATCGTACGACTAGGGCAAATGCAAGGCATTGTCACCGCAACAGGAGGTAATACCTATTTCGGAATAACGGCAAAGTTGGTGGAGACGGCGGGTGTGGTGTCACATTTTCAACGCGCCGTTCTTAAGATCGGCAACTTTCTGATTTTTGTAACTATTGCCCTGGTTGCATTGATCCTAATGGCTGCGCTGTTTAGGCATACGCCGTTCCTAGAAACTCTGCAATTTTCGTTGATCCTGACCGTTGCTGCTATTCCAGTAGCGCTCCCTGCCGTGCTGTCAGTTACGATGGCAGTCGGTGCCGAGAAGTTGGCGAAGATGAAGGCTATCGTGTCACGATTAGTCTCCATCGAGGAGTTGGCAGGAATGGATGTACTTTGTGCCGACAAGACGGGTACGTTAACGCAAAACAAGCTTACCGTTGGTGAGCTGTGGTGTGCAACAGGTGTGGACAAGGCTGAGCTGCTTTTCGAAGGCGCGCTTTCCAGCAGTCAAGAAAGTGCCGATA
>DATKTE010000388.1:0-4207 GCA_035531295.1 Alphaproteobacteria bacterium | reverse complement strand
TGTCCTGTTTTCACCCCTCAAGTCACCGAAAAGTCACCACAGTCTTGCATTGCAAGTCTGTGACAAGACCTTGCACAAGAGCATCGCTTTTGTGCATTCACTGATATGACTTTTTGAGAGGCCGCTTTGTGCCTAATTCGTTCTCACGGGAGTCTCATGCCAAAGCTTCCTCAGTTAGCCAAGTATTGGTTTTGCTGTTAGATTGCGTGTTGTTAAATCTATATTCGGTAGATAAACGGGATAATAAGGGACCGCACAATGAATGAAACACTAAAATCAGCAATAACTAATGGCGATTTAATATTATTCCTTGGCGCTGGTGCATCAAGAGGATGCAAGACTTCCAATAACGTAGATATATTTGATGGAAATGGCCTTGCCAAGGAGCTGGCAAAAAGAGCTCATCTCCCATATGAAGATGAGCCTTTAGACGATGTCTACTCAGCAGCAAGGAGGGCATTAGAATCCAGACTTGATCAAGTGCTAGAAGAATTATTTCGACATACTCAGCCATCGCAAGAGTATTTAGCTTTGGCGCAATATGCATGGAGAAGGATTTATACATTGAATATTGATGATGGTTTAGATAAAGCACTTCATCAGTCTAAGCAAAAAGTTCATCTTCGCCTCTCATCAGATTCTATAGAAGAACGGGACCAATTTTTTTCACGTCTCGACTACATCAAATTAAATGGCTCTGCAGATCGCCTAAAAGACGGGATTATTTTTTCATCCTCAGAATATGCCAAAGCCTCAACTCGTGCACTACCTTGGTATGAGCAATGCGCTTCTGATTTTGTTCGGAGTCCATTTCTTTTTATAGGTACTCAACTTAATGAGCCTTTACTCAAGTTTCACATAGAGAGATATAAGGCAATAAACGGCACACAGGCAGGTAAGAGTTACGTGATTACGCCTTCAGCGACGAAAATTCAGAGTGAGAGTCTACTTCAATACAATATTGTCCATATTCCAGGAACACTTGCTTCCTTCATAGCTTGGCTTCAACAAGAATTTCCAAAACCTCTAACACCAGTCCAATTAGCTGCTGCAAGCCTTCCTCAGTATGCAAATATGTTATTAGCACCGGATCGTGCAGCATATATTGATCTTCTTGAAGGCGTAAGCTTTGTAAAAAGAGACATGCTGTCTGAAAAGGTGGCCCATGAGATTGAAGGATCGATTCGTTCCTTTTACAAGGGTTTTCAACCCACTTGGAAGGACATTGTTGATGGTTTACCTGCCAATCTTGACATACTTGATCGCAGCATATCTTTTATTAGGCATCATAAAGGGGCAGAAAAAATAATTCCACTTGTTGGGCCAGCTGGATCTGGAAAAACAACGCTATTAATGCAGATAAGTTATGAGCTGTGCGGTTCTTCTGAATTTGCGGTTTATTATATAAACGAACCTTTATCTAAGCTCACGAAAACATTAGAGGAGTTGGAGCGTTCTTCTCCTGATGCTGAGAAAATATTTGTCGCAATTGATAATGTCGACTATATGGCTGACCAACTTGTTGAAATACTAAAGTCAGGTCGGTTACGTAAAACCACAATAATTAGTGCGGAAAGAGAAAATGTCTGGTCGAAACGGACTAGACATAAGCTAGGAGCTTATTCATGTAAGCCGATTCCTGTTCGGGAATTCTCCGAAGCTGATGCCGAGAGAATTATTGACCGAATTAAATTATATGGGTCGTGGACGATTCTTGGTCAGATGTCTCGAAAACAAAGAATTGTTGCTTTAATAGAGGGGGCTCAAAAACAACTACTCATTGCTCTTCTTGAAGCAACTTATGGACGCGGTTTTGAGCAAATCATTGAAAATGATTATGCTACGCTGTCCTCAAATGAAGAGCGGATTTTCCTGCTAATTGTTGGGGTAATAACAGAAAGGCATTGTGATGCGCCGATTAGTCTCGTTGATCGAGCTCTTGGTTCACTAGGAATCCTATCAAGGACAGTTGTACTCTCAGACGCTCTTGCAGGGATAGTGACTCAACGAGGTGATAAGTTATCTGTAAGACACCCGGTTTACGTCAGATATTTATTAGAGCAGGTGGTTGACCCAAAGCTAACCTCCGAGGCAGTAAGCGGTTTATTGCATGCGTTTTCACATTTTCCTCCTCCAATAATGAAGCATGTGAGCAAGATGGAGGCCACGATTTACAAGGGGCTTATTAACCATCGTTTCCTTTTTGAAGTCTTGAAAGGCCGTGAGACATTGGTTATCTCCCTATATAAGAGCCTTGAAAAACTTTTCGAACTGGATGGTTTATTTTGGTTGCAATATGGGTTGGCGCTTCGTGATTTTCACAATAATGAAGAAGCATTAGACAAGCTTAGAACGGCATTCTCCGCATATGCAATGGACCATACCCAACATGCACTTGGTCAGCAGCTTCTTATCGTTGCAGCTAATACACAAGACCCAAGAATAGCAAGGAATTATCTGGATGAAGCACGGAGTTACCTTGAGGCATTAGATGACATAATTGATAGTGATGATGTTTATCCAATAGTAACCCTCGCTCAAGGGCATACAAAAATTGTTCGAAAGTTAGAAGGTGATGATGAAGCTCGGTCAGTTGCGAAATCCTACATCCCTAACCTAAAAAGAAGATGCGAATTAATGCCAGAAAACCAATATCTGAGTGACTGTTATGAAACATTATTTAAGTTTGCAGCAACAGGAACGTGGATTGAAATTCAGCAATAGTCTAAGTTGTAAACGGTGGCATTTTTACAGCCCAGATTTAATCGAATCGGCGAAGTTTTGTAGTCTAAACGTCAAGTATTTTTGTGAACGCAAGTTGCGGGAATATGATTGCAGCCATTCACGAAGTTGCATTTTTTTGCCCCCATCAGCTTGATAACATTTTTTTTATTATGTCTTCACTCAAACTGACCCGTGAATTTGCCTCCTCATATCTTAAGGAAATCATTCCTGAATATGAAGAGATGCTTGTCTTTATCGAACAGAATGGCGGCTGGATCAACATGCCTCCAAAAATGATCGAAATAATTGATCGCCTCAAACTCCATAATTATCCTGAACTCTATAGAAGTGCAGAAATGCATGCCAAGATGCTGTTGTTGGCCTTCATGTCAGTTGAAGAATTAAATACGTTGGGTGCAGAATTCAAACTGATGTCAGATAACGACAAGGTGTATTGCATGCAAGATCTTGTTCAGTTTATGGGTGATACATCCGATGCTTTTTTGGAGAGCATCCCGGATACCCCAGAAAAAGAGCAAGCCACCAAAACAGCACTCAACAAACTAAGTTCAGAAGATCAAGCTAAAGCTGTAAAACAAGCACAGATCGCTATGCTCGCATTCCTTGCGTCCTTCTACAGCACGATTTCCATAATGGTGCACGGGCGCAAGATGACAGACTTGGTGCAAGCTGCAGAACAAGGGGATGACGATGCATATTGCCTTGCCGTACAAATTGACAAGCGTATTCTCTCTGCCCTGCCCTATTTCAAAGAGCGTTATGAAAAAGCAATTTCAAGCGTCGAAATAGACTTCCTGGATAAGCTGCACTATCGAATCACCAACCCACTGCTACGCAGCAAGATACGTTATAAAACGCTGTGGCTGACCTTTGCCTTCCTGGATGAATGCGGTTATCTCGATGGCTCTCTAAAGCACCGCGAAATTCTTGATATTTGTGAAGAAGCCGGGGTTGGTGGTCATCTGAATCGTATTGAAGATGTTGGCTCTCTCTCAAAACGCCTGCGCGAGTACCGCGAGTTTCAGAAAATCAATCAAAGGTCAAGGCACTGAAATAATTTTTTAGTGCCTCGAATCAGTTCTTTTTGAGGCATAAATTCCTTAACCGTTGCTGGAAGCATTTGCATGCCGGCCGACGGTAAAGGAGTTTTTAAATGTCTCATCAATCAGATTCAAGCAGTAAATCCGTTTTACCTGGTATCAATACACCTGATACCCCCGCAGCCGTGAGGCCGCCCGCCCGTGTACACGCGCAGCGTGTACCGGACGGACGGACACACGGCGAGGAGGGAAAGGGTTCGTTGCCTACTAACAGAGAACCCTAGTAAGCGTCCAGCCGTCCCATATTGATTGAGTAAGCGAAAGCTAAGAGCATAGTGTCCACCTAACTTTGGTGGACACTATCATGAGCATTTCTCCCTCAATTGACCGCCGTCGACGGCAACATGCACCTGAGTTCAAGC
>DATKTE010000387.1:0-6933 GCA_035531295.1 Alphaproteobacteria bacterium | reverse complement strand
TTAACATCGGAACGACAGGTTCCCGCATTTCCTTATAAAAGCCTCGATCAAGTTCACGTTACCTTCACGCCGGACACCGTTCACCCAGTAATTAGGTAGCCGATGAACTTATCCGGGGAGGTGCGCACTGCTCCCCGTTTTGATGTCAAATCTCGCATTTACGACGCTTCAACAGTACTTCAGTTTCATTCGTCTCCTTGATCGTTACCTGCCCACTTTAATGGTGGACTTTTCCTCAACGCTCACTACCATGGCTCTTTACCACAGCAGCTTGAGGTGGTTTGAAGCCTGCTCCTAAAAGCCGGCTCCGAAGGGCCCTCCTTCATCTTTTATAAAGTTTCACAACTCACATATGCATTATACATCTGTGTGTCGGTACGGCACACTGCGCACTTATGCGCTCATGTCAATAAATTGACATGAGCTAATGTGCTTTATGGCCACGGGCGTTGAAAGCAGTCTCATGAATCCTCAGTTTTCTCACAAAGATAAGGACAAATTCCTGATAATCACGTCATGGAAATTTTCTCCATGCGCGCTTATACATTGCCTTTGGCAACTGCGCTTTGTCGCAAGCGACAAAGCCTAACTTGGGTGATGAATTTTCTCAAACCTCGCCCTTTATCTTATCCGGCTTCTTCTTATTTTTGTTCAGCCATTCGGAGAGTTTCTTGGAACTCACCAGGTGTTCTTGCTTAAGGATGAGACCTTTCTTATCACAGAGGAACTGAGCGAAGGCGAGTTGTCTCGGGCTGGGTTCACTATCTTGCGATCCTTCTTTACTCATTTGGTGTGCGATTGACTTAAGCTCAACAACGCGGTCTTGTGGAACCCAAACTTGCACGAGGGCAAGGTCGAGGACCTTCATTTTTTCGCGATGTTTTCGTTGACGCTCAGTGCTGGTGGTTTTCATTTTTGTCTCCCACTTTTTTGTCACTGTGACAGTCTGATACGATGGGTCTGAAACGTCAAGGAATTCACGAAAGCGCAAACTCATTTTTGAGTTTGCATATTGCGTATGTCCTCATTCTGACGAATGACGTCCATAACGCTTCCAGCGTTTTTTCCGATTTAAATTCCAGGGTGAAAACTTTTTTTCCCTTTCGCATCCATCATAGCGCTTTCCACTGAAGTCGCGTTTGACTAAATTTTGGGAATTAAAATTTTAACTGAGTTGCCTGCAACACAAGACCTTGCAGCTCTTAGAAAGTTTAATGAGCTCAATACTCCATTAGGAAACAATGATCATTTATAAACTCAAGCCTAAGAAAAGACGGGTTGCTGGAAAGCTTTGTTTTTTAATCTCCCAAGCATGGCTTACAACTAATCACCACAGTTTCCGTTTGTGCAAGTTAGTTGGCAATCGCAGTTAGTTATGTCTCTATGAGATGAGTTCTCATAAGGAGTCCCACAAGTATCAAAGTTTTTCAAACTACTTACACAAGTTTCCCCCAACCATTGATCTTGCTTGGCTCGTGGACATTTACAAGTTAGGGTAGAGCCGCTCACGGAACAATTTGTACAGCTTTGCAGGTAAGATCCATGTGGGAGGCCCTGTCCTGCCGCTTTTGCGCCGATAAAGCTCATGCTCATACATGAAGCGAATGTAATGTCTGGAGAAATTTCTTTTGCATAATAAGTATCCCTTTTTTTGTGACTTCTTTTTTTGTACGATTTATTTTACCGATAAAATCTTCCCTTATATCTGTTAAGATTTCGTAAATTTCTTTCATCTCACCTACCAAACTTGATGGGAAAGTTTCCTTTCACAGTGAGACAGCTTCTCTCCAGGCCTTTAGCAGACAAATACATGATAGGCTTTTCTCGCTCTAGATGAATAATGTTAATAGACAACACATTTTTCAATGCGTTTGCCATCGATGTAAATCTTACATATGGAGAAAGAGAGATCACAAATCGTACTTCTCTTCCTCCCATGTACTACCGGCTCAAAGGGCTTTTACTCTTGAATAAGCCCTTTCTCTTTCTCCCATTCCTCGTGGATCTCTAAAAGCTCTCGCAAGTCTGATCGAGCGAGTTCCAGCTCAAACCAAGCCTTTCCTATAAGCTTATGGACGTCTTTGATTTGAAAGATTAAGAGTTGCGAAATATGCTCGATCTGAGCTAGTTTTTCTTCAGTCATTGTGACTCCTATACAGTTGCAGTGATTAGCGGAGCAATTGTGCTGATACACTTTTGCTTCGCGCAATCTCATAATGAGGTTGCTTCCTTAAATTAAGAACTTATCTAAACTTCTGCAAGCAAAAATATAGACGTTTTTTCAATTACTTACAAATTATTTAAAAAATATTTTTATAAAAATGCGATAAATATATTTACATAATGCGGTTGCATAATATATAAAATAGCGGAGTAATTATTTTTAAATTTGCAATTTAGCGGTTATAGGCACAGAAGATTAAAATGAAACAACTTTATTCCAGGTGGCAAAGAAGCACAATTGAACAAGCCATGGCAACGCGTCGGGTCGTTTTGCTCGTTGGTGCGCGTCAATGTGGTAAGACAACTCTTGCTAAACAGCTTATCTCTGAAGATATAACTTATCTCACATTGGATGAGATAACGCTTAGAGAAGCTGCAGAGAATGATCCTCAGAGTTTTGTAAATCATAAATCGAGAACACTTATTATTGATGAGATTCAGCGCGTACCTTCTCTCTTGCCTGCTATTAAGAAGGTTGTAGATGAAGATACTCAACCTGGTCAGTATCTCTTAACGGGCTCAGCAAACATTCAAGCTCTGCCTAGCACTCAAGAATCTTTGGCTGGACGCATTTCCAAGATCCGTTTGCGCCCCCTCTCTCAAGGAGAAATTAAAGGAAGCGCGCCAGATTTTTTAGAATATGCTTTTAAGAAATCATTCAATTTTAATTGGGATTTCTTTGAGAAGGACACTCTTATTGATATGGCCTTTCGAGGTGGTTTTCCAGAAGCCTTAACCCTTGAAGGTCGTAATCGGAAGAAATGGCATAGAGATTATATTGAAGCCCTCTTAGAAAGAGACCTAAAGGATGTTGCCAAAATACACAAATATGATGCCATGCATGAGCTTATTAAAGTGTTAGCTGCATGGTCCAGCAAATTCATGGATGTTTCCTCTATCTCATCTGGTTTGTTTGTCCATCGCCCAACGGCTGCAACTTATATCAATGCGTTGGAAGCTCTTTATATTGTAGAAAGGCTTCTGCCTTGGACAAAAACAGATTACGATCGAGTTGGCAAACATTCCAAGCTCTTTATGTCAGATTCTGGCCTTATGTCTTCTATTCTGTCTTGGAACATGGATCAGGTCCGATTTGATCCCGATCGGTTGGGAAAACTTATGGAAACATTTATTTTCAATGAACTTGCCTCACAAATTGATGCAAGTGAAGGGGAATATGAACTCTACCACTATCGAGATCGAGAACAGAGAGAGATTGACTTCCTTATCGAACGCGAAGATCAAGCAATTCTTGGAATTGAAGTCAAATCAAGTGCATCTGCTCAAAAAAAAGATTTTAAACATTTACAGTGGTTCCAGGAGAATCTCGCAAAAGATAGGCCTTTTATCGGCATAGTCCTTTATTCCGGAAACCTCCCCCTTTCATTTGGTCTGAACCTTTGGGCTATTCCTATTAGTATGCTCTGGCCCTCATCTTCAAACGCGTCTTAACATCCCTTTATTTTATACGTACTGCTTACCTTGGCACTTCTATTCCCTGGGAAACCAGCCAATCCTTGGCTGCCTTTATCCTTTGGTCCAACCAGTCTCCTTCATGAGTCTCTTTATAAGGAAGGGTATTTAAAACGGCAATAAAAGTATCCTGATACGCAATGCGCTGAGCTTGCGTGGGAGTTTGCTGGCCATCATATTCAGCAATGGCAATCCGTTCGTCATACGTCTCCGAAAGAAATGCGCGTTCAGGTAAAAATAGTTCCGACAGCGCAATATTTTGCGTTCCAGAAAAAACAGATTCTGAAACACTTTCAGAAACCTCTGTTCCATAAATGGCGTTTTGTTCCACTGTTCCACTTCCTAGGACGTGGAACATGGAACAAAATGAGGAGGGTTTCATTTCAGTCATTGAGAGCATTTCAAACCTTGCGCCTCTTTAAGCCTTCGATTGACGGCTCCAAGGCCAAGGCCTAGCTCTATCAAATAGAGGAATTGCTAGGCATCAAATTACGGGCCTTATACCAAAGACGGAAAGGTCGAGATCTCTTTGATCAGGTTGCTTCTCAAAACTCTTCACTCCTTTTGAACTGGGACCAAATTATTAAGTGCTTTAACTTTTATATGGAAAAAGAAGGAAAACGTATTACAAGAGCTGAGTTTGAAGAAAACATGCATTATAAGCTACAAGATCCTTTCTTTTTGAATGACATAACCCCCCTTCTTTCGACCAATCTCTCCGAGAGGTATGATCCTGCCATTGGTGCTCAACTTCTCAAGAGAAATGTGTTTCCAGGGCTACCAGGCGAGGCTTGGAAAATGCCAGAAGCATTAGAAAAACCTTCACAAGCTCTTCCTGATTTCGGAAGAACAGAAAAAAGTGCTTGAGAGGATTTATTCTGGTTGTTTGAGACCTTGAGAGATAGACCAATCTTTAGTGTCCTTTAGTCTCTGACCAACCCAGTCACTTTGTTGGATTAGCATAGGCGTGAAACATGAAACAAAATTGAGAGGAGATGAACGGCCTTAGGCTCTGCTGACAAATGTCAAAGGTGAGTACCTGACTATTTTTCTTGAAACCACTTTTGCATCCTTTTTGCAAAGTCGTTTATTTCCTTATCATTGCTTTCTATTCCCATCTTGTCGAATGCAGAATGAATATATGCCTCCAATTCTGAAGTTGGGGAATTCTGTTCGAGTAGCCTCAAGGAAGTACCACAATAACTTTCATACTCATCAAGAGGCCACTCTTGATCATCAACATAAACGCCGATGGGATCGAACTCGTTCCAGAGATCTCTTAATTCTCTCCAACGAATTCTGGAATCTACCTTGTCAAGACCACGCAATATTTTTATTCCACCTTACACAGACTTTAGTGAATCAAGATTTTGTAGTTTCCGCCGCGTATCATTTTTTCTATAAGGATATTAATAGGTTTTTGAGCCTGAGCATATCCTAAAGCAGCAGATTTCTTGAAATGTTTTAGAGCTTCCGTATCGTTTTGCGGAACTCCCTCTCCCTGTAAATTCATCACACCTAAGTTATAATGAGCCATTGCGAGTGAGGATTTTGCTTCGACAAGGCCGCTCTTTTTAGCCTTCTTAAACCATTTTATGGCTTCAATTGCATCTTTTGGAGTACCCTCACCATTCAGATGATTAGATCCGATATTATGCAATGCAATTCCAATCCCTTTTTTTGCTTCAAGATGCCCATTCTTGTCGGCTTCCTCGAGCCATTTTAAGGCCGTGGTTGGATTTTTGGGAACACCTTCGCCCTCTAGATGTCTCCTTCCAATCTCGTGTTGAGTTGAGGCAAGTGATCTACGCGCCTCTTCAAGCCCAAGTCCAGCTGCTTTCTCAAAATAGCTTAAAGCTTCTTCTTCAGATTTAGGTATACCATCTCCCTCAAGATACATATCAGCAATAGAGCATAGGGCTACAGCAATCCCTTTTCTTTCGTCAGGCTTAGCATATTTTACAGCTTGCTTAAATGACCTTAAAGCTTGGGTACCATTTTTTTTTCCAGTAAGTCCGTCTCTCAAGATTATTCCAATATTATACCAAGCTTGTGGAAAATTTTTCTTAGCGGCATTTTTAAAATTCACTAACGCTTCAGAAAAACGTTGATTCTTCATGTGTACGGTACCAAGGGCATATTGAGCTTCAGTCATACCTAAATCAGCGGCCTTTTCTAACCGCTTTAGGGCTTCAACGTGATCTTGACTACCATCCTCCGCACCTCGTAGCATCAAATAGATGTTGAATTGCGCACTTGCAAAGTTTTCCAATTCTTCATCCTTAGATAACTCTAATGCTCCGGCAAAATCCTCTTGCTCAAAGAGTTTACCAGCCATATTAAACAATACTTCAGCAGCTCTTTGCTGAGATTCCTTATGACCTAAAGCTGCAGCTTTTCTAAATAAATTCAAAGCTTCTATGTCACTTTGAGGAACGCCTACTCCATCTCTATACATTATACCCAAATTAGAATAAGAAATAGGGTAATCTAAAGCAGCTGCGAGTTTGAAGTACTTTAAAGCTTTGCTTTCACTCACAATGACTCCTTCACCAAATCGATGCATTACACCAAGATTATTATGTGCGTCAGGAGATCCTTGTTTAGCAGCCTTCTTAAAATACTCGCAAGCCAATTGAAATTCACCGTGTTCACGATACTTGAGACCTAAGTTATTCAGGATTTCAGGATCTTCTAGCTGTCCTTCATCAACTAACTTCTCTCCAATAAGAGATCTTCTACCATTTGGATTTTCATGTCTTTCCTCCATCGCGTGTGCCTGCCAACCCGCGCTCATGGAAGCCAATATAATGATTGAAGCAAAACCTAAACTCTTCTTAAAAGGTAAAATGTTAAACATCGCGACTCTCCTATTCGTATAGTTATAATCAAGGACGTATAGTTGATTCAAATTTTAAATGCAATAGACTTGTAAATAAAAAATCTCTCCAAAATCTTCTCTCTTATTCAGGTTGCTCCAGTCCTTGAGCGCTCAGCCAATCCTTTGCTGCGTCTATCCTTTGCTCCAACCAGTCCTCTTCATAATCCCTTTCTGCACCTTCATAAGGAAGAGTATTCAGCACAGCAATAAAGGCATCTTGATAAGCGATCCGCTGAGCTTGGGTGGTGCTCTGGTGACCATCATATTCTGCAATGCCTATTCGTTCGTCGTACGCTTCCGAAAGAACCGAGAGTCGGGGTAAAAATTGTTCCGACAAAAACTTACTTTTTGTTTCA
>DATKTE010000386.1:0-3095 GCA_035531295.1 Alphaproteobacteria bacterium | reverse complement strand
TGCATTTTAATGTATTATTTGCTACCCTAGTTATTAATATGGATACTCTAGATCAAGAAATTGTAATCAATATTCCGTTTACGAAAGTAAACAAACAAAAACGTACCGTTACTGGCATTGCTACTGCCGATAACGTTGATTTAGAAGGCGATGTTGTCGAGTTTGCGGCATCGCTTGATGCGTTCAATAACTGGGTTGGTAACATCAGAGAGATGCACGCTCCAATCGCTGTTGGCAAAGCCGTTGATTTTCGTCCTACGACTGTGCCGGGGCCTGATGGTCAGCTATATCGAGGTATTGAAGTAGAGGCCTATATTTCAAAGGGAGCGGAAAGCACTTGGGAAAAAGTGCTGGACAAAACTTTGAGTGGCTTTTCTATTGGCGGCAGGGTCGTCAAGGCAGAGCATGAATTCGATAAAAGCACGGGGAAGAAAATCAAGAAAATTCTTGAATTGATTCTGGTTGAGTTATCTTTAGTTGATAATCCCGCCAATCCTCTTGCTATGTTGTCGATGGTTAAAAGCACGAAAAGTGGTGAATTGGAGATTCAGCCGGGGTTTGAAGGCGAGTCTCATCAGATTTACTACTGCATTAAAGATGAAGTCGCAAAGTCTGATAATCCCATTTGCTCGTATTGCGAGAAAGAAATGGAATTATTGGGCTTTGCAGACCGATTTGAAGTTGATAACATCAACAAAATGATCAATACATATTTAGAAAAGAACGGGGGTGACTACAATTTGACTAATGATAAAAGTAATGATACTATAGTCGATGTGGACACTGAAATTACCGATTCGCAGAAAGAAAGTCTTGTGAAACGTCTTGGAGACGTTTTATTTGGCAAAAATGATGATCAAGGCGGGGAGCTTATTAAAGCTGCTTCTGGCACACAGCCAGCGACAGTTTCGCTAAACTTTAACGGATATACCACTACTGGTACATCTGATGGTTTAAATCTCTATCCCACTACAGACAATACTCTGTGGACAACTGGGAATGTTCCTGTTATTAACGCCGAGCCTGTTGCTAAGTCTGCTGATGCAGATGACGCCGGGGACGGGGAAGTTGATGACGACAGCCTTGAGAAAGCTGCTTCTGACGAGACGGTAGAAGAGTCTAACGACAAGGAGGATGATACAGAAATGGACATGGAAAAATTCATGGATGGTATCTCGACTCTTCTTGACGACAAGATGTCTGCTTTCAAGCAGGAAATTTCCGAACAAGTCAATACACAAATTGAGGAAGTTCAGAAGTCGGTAACTGATGTGACCGAAAAGATTGAGACGCAAGACGCTTCGATTCAGGAAGTGACTGGCAAAGTCGAAGACGTTGCCAAGTCGGGAGCAATTAAGAAGTCAAACGACGACGTTGATGAGGATGAGGTTGATGAGGAACTTGAAAAGTCTCTCGAAGCCGAGCCTGAGTCGTTCTGGGGCGGGATTTTCGTCCCCAGAGAAATTTCGAAAGCCTTAGGCTACGATTCATAATTAGGGGGTGAATATGCCTACAAACAATGAACTTTTACATAAAGCTGCTGATCCGCTCGTCACGACTAACATCGGGGCAGGCGGCGGCGGTCTTTTAAACGCAAAGCAAAGCAATCGCTTTCTTGATTGGATTTTCGATCAGTCAGTCTTAGCGCAGAATGCTCGGGTCATTCGAATGAATGAGCCGACTGTTGATGTCGATAAGATGGACCTCGGAAGTCGTAAGATGAAGAAAGCTACGGAGGCTACCGACGATCAGATCGGCGCAAAGCCTACGTTCACAAAAGTCAGTCTCACAACTACCAAGCTTCGGCTTGACTGGGAGATGTCAACTGAGTCCCTTGAGGACAACATCGAAGGTAATTCGTTGGAGGATCATGTTGCGCAAGTTATGGCGACACAGACCGCTAACGATCTTGAAGACGTTTACATTCACGGAGATACCGGGAGTGGGGACGAGCTTCTGAAGTCCTTTGATGGTTGGCGCAAGCTGGCTAGAGCAAGTGCGAATGTTGTTGACGCCGCTAGTGCTAATATGACACGTACAACGTTCGACAAGGCCCTTAGAAGCCTTCCGAACAAGTACCTTCAGCGTAGGGCGCAGTTGATGTGGACCACATCATCTGCTCTTCTTCAGGACTACATTTGGAGTCTGACGCTGGCTAATGGTGCCGAAGGCGCTCCGTCGCCGGGGTCCGTCATGGGCGATGCATTAGTTAACGCTGGTAACACTGGCGCTACTGCTGGACTCATTAAGGGCGCTACGCCGGGGATTCGTCCCTTTGGTATTGGTCTGCTTGAGGTTCCTCTTTATGAGGAAACTGAATCTGCGGGTTCGCCTGCGAGTGCTGATCACGGAGTTCTTGAGCTTACATATCCTAACAACCGTTTGGTTGGTATTCAGCGGGACATCACGGTTTACCGTGAGTTCCAGCCGAAGAAGGATGTCATTGAGTTCACTGAATACGTGAGAGTTGCGGTTCAGATTGAAAATGCCGATGCTTATGTTCATGTTAAGAACATTAAGGTCCGTGCTATCTAATAGATAGTTCTGATCTAAGCACTTTGAAAAACCCCTCGGTTTGACCGAGGGGTTTTTCTTATGCTATAATGAAGGAATGACGATCAAGACAGACGATTTCGAAAATGGCGGGGGCAAGAAAGAGGAAGCAGAACCTAACCTTGCTACAGCCAAAAAGACGACAGCAAAGAAGAGAGCGCCAAGGAAGAAGCCTGCTGCAAAAAAGGCTACTACTAAAAAGTCAGCAAGCACAAAAGCTAAAGAAACTTCCAAAGATGCAGCCGATATCGTTGCCTCAGAAGGGGAGGTTATGTTCATGGCGACGGGTTCCTCGTGGTCAACCCCCTCGGGAGTAAGGTTTTCTCGTGAGGCTCCATTTCAATTTGTGGTGGGGGCCGAGATGGCTTCTCTTCTTCAGGAGAGTCGTTTTAGAATGGCAACAAAGCAAGAGGTCAAGGAATTTTACAATTTATAATTGGCATTAAAAAAACTGCTATGGTAGTATACTACTAGATTAAATTTTTGGAGGAAAATTATGGCCGCTACGGTTATTACAAACAGGTTAACGGGCGCAGGTCCCA
>DATKTE010000385.1:0-3494 GCA_035531295.1 Alphaproteobacteria bacterium | reverse complement strand
CTATCTAAAAAATTGAGATTCCCTGAAACCATCATCATTTCATCACACTGATTTAATAAAAATATATCCCCACTTTCATATCAAATAGTCATGCGGCATGCACAAATTCTGGTGAATCACTTTTTATTCTAATGGTGCTTTGCCCGAAATATTCGGATTAAGCCCTATTCAATTGACTCAAGGCCCCGCTGACAGCATTAACAGCGTCATCGATACTCAACGTTCCTGTATTGATGATAAGGTCATAATTTAGGGGGTGCCTGATGTCGTCATTGAAGTATTTTTTAATAAATGCCTTGCGATCTGATTCCGTTTTTAAAACCCTTGTTCTGGCTTCATCAACGCTCACGCTGAACTTTTGGGATACGTTTCGGAGTCGCGTTTCCAGGGGCGCAATAACTCGGACGCTGAGCCTTTTTGCAGGAGGCAGAACAAAATTAGCACCTCTCCCTACGATAACAGCCTGGCCGTGTTTACCGATGGTCCCTATAATCTTCATGAGATGCTGTAGATACCGGTCAGGCCATAGGTGTCGCTTATCTACAATCGATGATATCCATTCTTCGAGAACGGATGCACCTTTTTCGTCAAGCGTTTCTAGTAACCGAACGCTTAGGTGGGCACTTTCAGCCATATTGTGTATGAATTCCTGATAAAACAAATCGAATTCGAGCTGATCGGAAAGTCGTTTGGCCAATATGTTCCCACCACTTCCAGCTTCTCTGGAGATGGTAATAACAGAGATACGTTCATCCTTTTTTTTCTCTTCCGTTCGTGTAATCTTCCATCTTTGTACCTGTTCTTCTATTATCTGCTCGATAGAACGTGCTTTAGCTTTCATGTTCCCTCCTTTCTTTGTAACTCACAGCGTTGTAGGAAGAAAGCAACGTCATGGCGGGAGGAAATGCCCCAAAGAAGCGTATTTTCGCCCCTTTGGGGCTTTGTTATCGGGATTTTAAGAAAACGCCTCTTCATAGCCTTCCTCTATTATAGTGGCATTTAATTACGTTATTACATACTCAAACCGAAAGCGAACTTCTCTTCCAATTTTAGCATGGCGGTAAAGGAGGTTCAATTGTTGGAAGAATTAATGCAAAAAAACCCCGCCCTTTAAGGCGGGGTCAAGTGTCAAATCACTGATATTAAAATAAATCACCTCAGTTTGACAAATCATTAAGAGAATCGAAATTTATGCAGCCGCCTCAGACTCTTGCATCTGACCTGAACCAAAGGAAGTTGAAGCATCAGACTTAGCCGTCGAGGTGATCATTTTATAGCTCCAAAGGAGTCGATTGCCAATCAATCCGGCTATGCGTTTAAAGAAAATGAGCCCCGGGCCGGGATATTTTTCGATTACCTTATGGAACTCTCCTCTGTGAAAATTATCCAGAACCGTCGGCTCAAGACACTCTCCCGATGCTGAATAAATTTCGCGGCCGATCAGGCTCGACCAGCCAAAAGCCTCGCCAGCACGGTCAACGGTGTAAACCACTGGCCCGGTTTCACCGACGGTCAGTTTAACGCGTCCTTTAATTAAAATATAGAAATAATCTGCTGGATCTCCCTCACGGAAAAGAAAATCTCCCGGCTGATACGTCTCTCTGACGGCGATACCCATCAAATCCTTTACAAAGTCCTTGTCCATATCCCAAAAAAGAGCTGATTGTTTGATATACATGGCTCCCCCCTTTCATTTGAAATGCCATGGGTTGCAGAAAAAGACGGTATGGAGCCCATGATTATAAGATAGTCGGTTTCAAGATTTAATAATTAGGAAACTCGTTCGCTTACCCTATTGAAATAACCGCATTATAACCATTAACGCGTTAAATCCCCAAAGGATGCCCTGCGGTTCCTTTGGGGGTAAATATTGGGATTTTGAGGAGTCCTTTGATCATTGGGGCCTCACTAACGGTTTAGCCCAGAAAGCTCCGATGCCAAATAGATTGAAATCAGGAAATCAATATTGCGTTGCCAGCCAGCAATTATCTCTTAACATATAGTCCGAACATCGCCAGTTTCAGGACAAATGCATAAAAGGATCGAATGAAGGTGGTATTAAAGCAACCGAAAAATTTGAGAAGCTTGAAATCCGTTTGAATTGTGAAAGGTATTAAAAGTCCATCTCAATACTTTTATTTTAAAACATAGCTATCAAAATAAGCAGCTTAGTATTTTTTCGTATCCTCCTTTCATTTTTACTCTCATCCTTAGCCCCTTTATGAAAACCAGTCGGCTTCTAATAGCATTTATTGTGGAGTTCCAGAAACAAGCATAAGACTATCTTCTATCATCAGAACAAGAAATTTTTTATTGTGAGAATTAATGCAAGGCAGAGTCTTGTGTTTAAAGAAAATTTTTGTTTGAAAAGCGATTTTTCTCAAGAATAAAATTATTTAAAATTAAAGGACTCACCTCAAGAAATCTTCTGCAGATTTAGGAGACTTTGTCAATGGAGCTTAGGGCTCATTTTCATGGGTAAATATCCCATAATTATAGGGAATTATCCCAAATGCTGATTTGAAACAACTATCATTAGTTCGAGTTGTTGAATGTATGGCTGAAAATGAGATAGTGACAAGGTGATGGGGGCAGTTACCCCCATCCTCTCAGAATTGATTTCTTCCTCTGGGGAGTCCAGATATCCTGCCTGAATCCTAAATATCTTTTGCCTTAGAAATTAACTTATCAAACTTTTCAACGTCTACTACAGGTGATGTTGCAAATGAGATTCCTGTCAGTTCGTTTAATGCAACAGACGTGGCAATGGCATTTTCATGGGTAGGGAACTCCAAGGTAAGAACAAGGTCATGTTCTCCCATCACAGCATACATTGATATGACTTTTCCACCATTCCTTGCGATCAGCTCAACTGCTTTATCCGTTCTTTCAGAACTGATTCCCTTCAATGCCTCTGTGGAATACTTTCCAAACATCATGAATATTGGCATATCGAATCCTCCCTTTTTTTTGGATATATTTTACAGATGATCAAAATCAGTTAAAATCATAAAAGAATCTCAGATAATAAAAAGCAACTTTCAGTCAATGGTAGCTCTTAACCTTTGATATCTTGATAAGCACAATCTGAAATGGCTTAATTTGGATTACATATATCGTATAATCCACAAAAAGACAAAAATGGCAAACCCACGAAAAAGATTTGCCCTTTGAAAGTGGCTTTTCCTTTATTGTTGGAAATTAAGAGGCACTTAAACAAATAGTTCGATTGGTCTACTAAAACGAATTGCTATACCTTCTGAAGTTGATCGCACAATAGTGCCTGTACAATTTTCCAACTGTTTCAATTTCTTAAGTTTTAGTGTGATTTTATTCGGGTTGGAAGAGTTTAGAATAAGCAGCGTATCATTTGGAATATAAGAGGCTTCCTTTGTATAAATGAATGCACCGGTGGCAGATATGTCTTTGGTTTCAACATCAAGAATCCTTGTTCTACTTGGGGTTATGGCCTTAAGTCTTACAGGAAGTTTAGC
>DATKTE010000384.1:0-3206 GCA_035531295.1 Alphaproteobacteria bacterium | reverse complement strand
TCATTATGCTCGCTTGCTTTGTCCAAAGAGGCATTAAAAAATTTTCCTGGGTGATAAAGAATTCTGGAAATGACCCCATCAATAGGAATGCGATTCACATGCACATCAAAAACATTTAGAAAAATGCTGATGCGGTTTAAGGGCTTTTTACTCCACTTAAGTTCTTTGGGGGGGACAGTTCTTTCAATTTTTGTAATAATGCCATCAGCAGGACTAACGACAAGACCATCACCTAAAGGTGTTACTCGGCGGGGATTACGGAAAAAATAAATACACCAACCTGTTAGAATAATACCCAACAACCCCAGTGGCTTAGAGAGGAGAAGCAAGATGAATGTAACGCCTAAGAAAATCGCAATAAAGGGCCAACCCGCACGATGGATTGGAGCTAAAAAAGTATCCATAAATCCTCCTCTGAAAAATCTATAGATTTTATAGCGGTTTTCATTCACATTGGCTATCGTCTTTCTGGAGGATATAAAAACAAATGAAAGAAATTCAAGCGATTGGTGTATATTGCAGCTCTTATGATGCTGTAAGTGAGGCTTATAGAGAAGCGGCACGAGAGTTAGGCCAGCAACTCGCACGGCAGAAAATAACCATGATTTATGGAGGTGGCGTTCAAGGACTTATGGGTGAAGTTGCTCACTCCGTTATGGCCAATAGTGGCCGAGTCATTGGCTTTATGCCTCATCATCTTGAAGAATTTGAAAATCCGAATCGAGAAATAACAGAATTGCATATCGTAGATACCATGCATACGCGTAAAAGTCTTATGTTTGAGCATTCCGATGCCTTTTTTGTTCTTCCCGGAGGTTTTGGAACACTTGATGAAATCTTTGAGCTTATTACCTGGAGGCAACTTGAACTTCATGAGAAGCCGATTATTTTTATAAATGTAAACGACTATTGGAATCCACTTAAAGAGCTAACAAAAAATATTTTTGACCAGCATTTCGCAAAGCCTGAGCATAAAAAATACTTTAAGTTTGTTGATTCAGTTCCTGAAGCCTTTGAAGCTCTCTTTAAGGCTCCTGAACCTACAACTCATGAGCCTGTAGCTGATTGGGTGTGAACTGCCCCTTGATTTTTTTCAAATTTCGCCAATATTATAAGATATGAAAAAACCTCGCTTCATTCCTTTAGGGTCAACAAGTAGCTCAGCTCCGAACATTCAGATGTGTGAGAAAGAAGGCTGCAAGGAAATTGGTAAGTTTCGGGCCCCTAAAAGCCCTCATAACCTGCGAGAGTACTATTGGTTTTGTATAGACCATGTGCGAGAATATAATAAGGGATGGGACTTTTACAAAGGCATGACGCCGGCAGAAATTGAAGCCAGCAGAGTTTCTGATATTACTTGGAACCGTCCCTCTTGGCCCATCGGAGGATGGCAGGTTCTTTTAGAAAATGCCCAATTTTTTGACGGGCTTGATCCTTTTTTAAAGGTATCACCACGCGCTCTTTCCATTCCGCCTGAGGTTAAAAAGTCACTTGGCATTCTTGAGCTCGAGCTTCCTTTGACACTTGATGTTCTTAAAAAACAATATAAAAAGCTCGCAAAACTCCACCACCCAGATCTTAACCCCAAGGATAAACGAGCAGAGGAACGGCTTAAGATGATTAATGAGGCCTATCAGGTTGTTAAGAAGTACCTGGGGAAATAGAAATAGGGGTTTTCGGGTCGCGTCGATCGCAACAACGGCGTATGAGGAGAAGCATTATTGCCATCACACCGCCGCACGAAGTGCTAAGGCGGTAAAGCAAGTTAGAAAAACCCAGATTTCATGATAATAATTTTAGGCTAACTGCACTGTGTGCATAAAACCTCAATCTCACATTGCCCGAGCACGGGGGTGAGGTGAAGTTTCACATTCTTTGGATATTCCCCCTTCAAACAGTCATTTGACATCTTGCAAAAGGCGTAAACAATCTGACCTGCGCAGGGACCTGCGCCGGTTTTATAGGTTACGACATACCCTTCGTTCATGCCAACGGTCAAAGGATCTGCATTATCCACAAGGGTTAATTTTGCACCATTTTCTACCGGCAATGTTTTTGTCCAACAAAAATCCATCACGGGAGTAATTGACAATTCTTCAATTCCCCTTTTCTTTAAATCCATCAAAACAGGAGGTGGAATATCAATTTCCATAGTTGCAGCAATTGCTTGCATAGGGTCACATATGACGGGTTCAGCACAATTTTGCACAAGGCTTTGAGCGTTATATTCTGCATAGCTTTTGTTCTGCAGAATTGCTGAACAGAATATGACAGCACATAAAAAAAGTTTATTGGTACGCATGAAGCTCTCCCTTTTTATCTAAATCCCTTATCGTAACGACTTACCCGTCCACACACACGGATGAATAGATACTCATCAGCAACGAAATCTTAATTTTTCTCTTATATCATAAATTTATCAAAATACCCAAGGAGGAATAAGATGAAAAAAATTTTAATGACTGCCATGCTTATCGGGTTATCGGGGACGGCTTTGGTGGCTGCTCCTATTGAAAAACAACTAATTTCAATTCCAGAAAATGTCCCGCCAAAAGCTAAAGCTCTTATAGAAAAGTTTCAATCATTAAAAGGAGTGAGTTCAAATAATCCTATCAAAGTTGCTTTAGATAAAATGAGTGAGCAAACAAAGACTCTTAATGGAAGTCTTAATTCTCTTTTGAAGGAAAAAGGATATCTTGTTGGTTCTCCTCTTGCGCAACTGATACAGGGATATATAACCCAAACAAATATAGATATAGCAGCATTAAGAGAAGCAGTAAAACCAAACGAGGATTCTGCAGAGATTATTTTCAATAATAATCAGGACGTTATTCCAGGTCTTATCACGATCCTTAATCAGTCTGTTCCTGCTAATGCGTTTCCTTTCAAATGCTTCGATTATGCTAGCTCTGGAGAAGGAAGAAAGGTGACAGGAGTCATTCAATACGCACCTGGGAGTAAAACAGTCTTATACTTTTACCCTGTACCGTTTAGTGAATCAGTTCATTATAATTTTTTATCAGGTCAAAACGCTAAATATGATGTGGGGCTTATAGGTAGTGGGAGTGAGTACAATGTTTCAACCACACTTCCTGGTAGAAATGTGGATGGTTGGTTAAATCCGCAAAATGTGATTGTCTGTTTAGGGCTTCCTTATCCAGTTCGCTAAGAGCCTGTCATTCTCTTCCAGCCAGAGGTAAAGCTGC
>DATKTE010000383.1:0-8030 GCA_035531295.1 Alphaproteobacteria bacterium | reverse complement strand
AATTTTTAATGGATCATCAGAATTTTGTAGAGAAGCTCTTTTCAACTCCAGGTTTATTATTCCCTGGTTCTTTTTTCTATGAGAACAGAGAAGAAAGTAAGTTAGAAGCCGGAGTCGGTTATGAGTTGAATGGTAGGCCTTATACTTCTGTGATATGGAAGTTACGAGAGTTAGATGCTGACGCGAACAAAGATTTTTTTGATAAGCAGCTTATGACATTAAAAAGGGCAAACGACCAGGCTCTTGCGGTTTTAAGAGACGAGCGTCATGATCCTTCTGAAGTTCTGCGTATGCTTCCAGACTTAGAACTAGACGGTTTTAGGCAATATTTTTCCGAATTGTTAACTGACTATACCCATGCTTCTACGGGTGAAGAAAAAAAGAAAGCCAGGGATGCTGCCTTAGCGTTTGCAGAGGATCTTGATCAAAGATTAGCTCCTCATGTCGCTTTTGCTGAAAGATTTAACACATCTTTTTATGAATTTATTGATGAAAATGGCGAAAGTTTACTGGAGTTGTGCAAGGGCGAATATCCTTTTCTCTTCCAGGGGAGTCCGCAAACAATCCCACAATTGCCGAGATCGAGATATATAAGTTCCATTCATATGGAAGCAAGTTTTGGCCATTTAGACGGAGTGAGCCAGATGTTGCCCTTTACAGATCCAAATATCGTAGATGATCAAGGCAATACTCCCCTTATGTTAGCCGCACAAAAAGGTTATATACCGTGTGTTAAGCTTCTTCTGGATTGGAAAGCAAACATACACCTAAAAAATCACGAGGGTAAGACAGCCCTTATGCTAGCTATTAAGGCGGGTAAAATGGATATGGTTATGCTGCTCTTAAACGCTGGTGCAAAAGACTAAGACGGCTGATTCATTAACAAAAACACCCCGCAAAACGAACCTTGCGGGGTGTTTTTTTTGTGTTAGAAGTGAGAGGTTTCTTTTATTGATCGCCTCAGGAAATAAACCATAACCCCTCCAATCAGCGCCGTTAAGGGGATGATGGATAAAGCATACTGAAAGGCATGGGATTCGTAAGCGCGCTGACCTTCTATGACCCGACCCAACCAAAAGGTATCCATGAGGTAACCGATGGTGGTGTGAAAGAAAGACCCCCCTAGCATGTTAATGCAATTGAGGAAGGCAACGGTGATATTTCTTAAACTAGGGGACACAAGGGATGTTCCTATTGAAAAAACAAGAACTTGATAGCAACAAAGAACCCCAATAATAAACATCAAGATGGATAGGCCTATATAGCTAAAACTTCCGTTTGAAAACAGCATGGATACAAAAATCCCCGCCATAAGAAGACCACAAAGCCCCGTTATTTGATAGGATGCTTTGAATTTATCAGCAAAATAAGCTAAAATTGGGCCACCAAAAAGCATTCCCGTAAAAATAGAAGAGGTAACAAATGCTGCATCTTCTTTGATGAAAGAATACACGGTCATTAAATAAGGAACACCCCAGACGTCAGCAAATCCCTCTAAAGATCCAACCATCAGAAAGTTAGCAAGAGCAAGCAGCAGAAGAGTGGGGTTCGCTAAAAGAGATTTGAAATCTTTGAGAAAAGCTGGTGGTTCATGAAGGAAAGATATTTTGTAAGGCTTAATTGTTATGAACAGAAGCCCCGTCAGTACAAATCCCGCTGTTCCAATGATAAGCAGCACATTTTCCCATCCGTAAAGCGTAATCAGATGACTAACGGGCATTCCCCCATAAATGGCTCCTAATAAACCGATTGAAAACGTTAATCCAACCATTCGGGAATAGAGGTGATAAGGAAACCACAAGGTGATGACCTTTGAGGCTCCTAGAAAACCTGCGGCGGATCCTGCTCCGATTAAAAATCGAGCAAAAAGGGCTACATACCAGGTTTCTGTCCAATAAAACAAGAAGATGGCAATAGAACAGACCAGACAGCAGATGGAAATAATAACACGGGGGCCAAATCGATCCAATAAGATGGCGATGGGGATTTGCATCCCTGCATATCCATAATAGTACATTGAAGCAAGTAAACCAAAGTCGGACGCGTCAATTTGAAATTTATGCATAATTTCTGGAGCACAAAGACCCAGAAAAACACGCATAATGAATTGATAAGAAAAAAATAAAACCGCAAAAAACCACATAACCCAAGGGTGCAAATTAGACATAGCGTCCTCTCATCTGAAAGATTTAAAAATAACTTAATAAAATATGAGGGTGAGGGAAAGGGGGACTGACAGCGCTAGCTGCCAATAATAATCTGATGAGAAAGAATTGATGCGATCTTTATTTCCATTCCCTATTTATAGAGATGCGCTAATAGGTTGTCAAATTTTTTCCTTCATCTTGCCTTAAAGAAGAACCTTGAGTGAGGGGGCACTTTAATCAAGATTAGAACGAACTAATCCTTTGACTTAATCAATCAAAAGGAGATTAAAGTGCCTAAATATAATAATATTTTAAACTTACCTGATTTTGCCTTTTACTTGCCTTTGGATTTTGGCATTTGTGGGCTTACAGGAGCTATAGGCTGTGTTCTCGATGTTGTGGCCTGTGAGCCAGGAGCATTACAGTTTGTATTTGAGGCATAACACCCTAAAGGGTGAGTTTTAGTATTACAGAAGACTGGCGCATACGTATAGCAGCACATATTAGAACTACAAATAGGGGCTGGATTTGAACATATCTTACCAGAACCTCCACAACACGCTCCTCCATCACAGCAACTATTATTGTCGGCAATACAAAAATAGTCTTCATGCAATATTGGGCAACATTTTGTGAGAGGTGGGCTGTCGCAACTATTCCCGCTGCTAGGATCGGGACACTGATGAGAAAAAACCTCACTGCTCGTAGACAGAATAAATAAGAATATTAAACATGTTGAAATTCTTGACATGGTATTCTCCCTTTTTTAATTTTTTATATTTTCTTCTTAATAGAAGATTCGCTCATAGAAAAACCTATGTTAGAGCTTAATATTCCTATTAAATATAACCATGTCAATTTTACCTAAATATTACCTTAAAATCAATTTAATTCCATTCGTAAGCTTTAGCGAAGGGAAATTGTAACAAAGCGTTATGTTTTTTGTAATTGAATTCCTGTCTTTCACTTATTAAATCAGGTATCTTAAATAATAGGATTGTGTCTGGATCACCACGCCCCCATTGGGGGCTCGTGAAAACGACGGTGGAAAACGTCCCCCGGTCGTCTTTGCGAGGAGCATTGCTCCGAAGCAATCCAGTCTTTTTTTCTTAAGTTCTAACAAGAGGCTCTATAAGAGCCGAAGCAATCCAGTTAGTATATGGAACAAGTATTGGAAAACATGCGGAAATTTTTTGGAACTGATGGGATTCGGGGGCAAGCGAATTCCGAACCCTTGACTCCCCACACGCTAACCCGCTTAGGGCAAGCCATTGGTCTGCATTTTATGCGCGGAGAGCATCGTCATCGCGTCGTGATTGGGAAAGACACCCGTCTTTCTGGCTATATGGTTGAATCAGCCCTTGCGGCGGGATTTGTTTCAGTGGGAATGGATGTAGCAACTGTCGGTCCCTTGCCGACGCCCGCGGTTGCGATGATCACACGTTCTATGCGCGCGGATTTGGGGGTGATGATTTCTGCCTCTCATAACCTTTTTGAGGATAATGGGATTAAGCTTTTTGATCCGGATGGACTTAAACTCTCAGATGATGTGGAAAAAGAAATAGAAGCGCGGTTTGAGTCTTCGTCTTTTTTGGTGAGCCCTCCCTACTTAGGGCGGATGATTCATTTAGATGATGCAATTGGCCGGTATGTTGAATTTGTAAAGGGGAGCATTCCTCGACGCACTCATTTTGAAGGCCTGCGCGTTGTCGTTGATTGTGCCCATGGGGCCGCTTATAAGGTCGCCCCTCTCGTTTTGAGAGAGCTCGGAGCTACAGTCATTCCTCTGTGTGTCAGTCCAAACGGCCAAAATATCAATGAATCATGTGGGGCGACCTCGCCTCAATTGATGTGCGACAAAGTAAGAGAAGAAAAAGCCCATGTGGGGATTGCTTTTGATGGGGATGCAGATCGGGTCGTATTTGCAGATGAACGCGGAGGTCTTATCGATGGCGATCAAATCATGGCCCTCATCGCAACGGAGTGGGATGAAAAAGGGCTTTTAAATAAAAAAGGGATCGTTGCGACCCATATGTCCAACTTGGGGCTTGAGCGATATTTAGAAAAACGTAGCTTATCTTTCGTACGCACTGCGGTAGGGGATCGTTATGTCGCCGAGAAAATGCGAGATGAAGGCTACAATGTGGGAGGTGAATCCTCTGGGCATATCATTTTATCTGATTATGCAACGTCAGGCGATGGGCTATTAACAGCGATACAAGTCCTGGCAGCATTGATTCATAAACAGCAACCTGCAAGTCAAGTCTTAAGGCTTTTCACCCCTTACCCCCAAATTCTGAAGAGCGTAAAATTAGAGCCCTCCCTTCTTGAACTCCCACAAGCCAAGGTCATTTTTGAAAAGGCCGGTATTAAGCTGGGGAAAAATAGCCGGCTTGTCATTCGCCCTTCTGGTACCGAACCTCTCATTCGTATCATGGCTGAGGGGGAAGAAGAAGAGCCAGTACAGGCAATCGTTGATTCTATTATTGACGACCTAACCTCTCTTTCACAAGAGGCGGTCGCTTAGGTTTTCCCCTTTAGTTATCCCAGGCTTCTTTAAATTCCCATCGATCTATTCGTCGACGCATGGCTATTCCTGCTTTAGTTTTTGCCGAATAAGCAGGCATGCTATCGAGTAACACGTTTAAATCAGCAGAAAGAGCGCTTGTACGGCTTCTTAAATTTTTAATTCCATAGGATTGATACACGTCCTTAAAGCTCTCTTCCATGTTTTGGGTATTTTCTTCCCATAAAAGCGTATAAGAGAGCTTTGCGAATTGCCAATTTATAAGTCTTTTTTTATCACTCCTGTCTTCTTTCAAAGCATCAATGAATGATTCATATTTCGCTTTGAGAAGGCTCATAGTTTCTTCCGTATGACGGCGGCTTGCCGTTTTTATGAGGGAAGAATAGCTATTGCGTGCGTCAACATCCCCTGGTGCAACGAGAGAATCAAATATTAAGAGAGCTGCTTTCCTATCCTCTTCCCTTCGTGTTGGCAATCTTTTTGCCGCAACCAGCATGGATGCGCGTATAGCTTCTCTGGCTAGACGTCGGTTTTCATGAATGTTCTCAATGAGGGCCCTTCGGAGTCCTAATGCTTGTTTTGAGATTAAGACACGCTCGTTCTTGTCATAGAGCTCGTCAAAATCTACTAATTCAGGATTGGCAAGGTATAAGCTTCGAAGAATATAGTTTGTATATTTGTGTTTTCCTTCAAAACCTTCGTCGACCCATTGTTGAAATTGTGGCATGACGCTTTGCAGAATCTTCTCTTGGTTTAAGCCGTCTGGAATCTTGAGCCCGTAATATTCTTCAATAAACTTCTGAGATTCATAGAAGTAATGTTCTGCTGCTTTTTTTAGCACCTCTGGTGTAAGTAATCCTTTGTCTTTGAGACGTGTCAATTCTTTTTCAGAGGCACCCGGATGGCTCGTTAAATAATCAAAATGATAAAGAGACTTGAAAATAGGTTGATAATACTCGTTCCAAATCGTTTCTTCCTTATCTTTCTCCACAATCTGTGCAGCATTTTCTTTGTAAGCCCGAAAGGGAAGTGCCGTTTTATAAAGTCTGAACATTTCAGCAATACACCGCTCATCAAAGGTCGCACTTCTGTAATGCTTGTTTGCATACAAATTATTTTGGTAAGCACGCCAATCGCTTATTTCAGGGATAGAAGAGGGGCCATTTGTTAGAGAATTTACAATCGCATTCATATAAGGAATAAAGTATTCCATGGTATCTGGACTGAAGTGTCCCTTATTATGAAGATTCTTTTCGTCGTTTTCTTCAAGAATATTGCCTTCTTCGGTTATAAAAAGGCTAACATCTTTTCCTTCTTTTTTTGCTTTTTGGAAAAAATCGAGAGAAACTTTGATATTGACATTATTGTCATCCAAATTATGGAGAAGCAACACAGGTTCTTGCAAAAAGCTCATTCCAAGCATGGGAGATAAATAGGCAGGTGCACAATCTTTTTCTTCTAGAGTGAGAGCCTTTGCCACTCTTCCTGAAGCAAATTCGGTATCTGATAAACCTATCATTCGGAAAGATAATGCCCCATCGTGACTGATATAACGCGTAAAGGTACCGGGATAAAGTTCTCCATGCCGTACAGCTGTGCGTCCACCAAAGCTTTGTCCATAAAGGACGATTGGCAGTTGTTTCTTTAGAATAGTAAGACTTGGGTCGAGTGTCTCTGGTTCTTGCGTAATAACTTCATAGAATCTGTTGATGGAAGCATGAATACTGTCGTGAAGCCAGGAGGGCATCTTGTATTGATAAACCCTCAAGTCAAGAAGGTCGGATAAGTTTAAGGAGACATGTACGATTCCATTTTGTAACAGGAATTGAGTAAAGCCAGAGGAGGGGGTAGGCTTATAGGCTGCGTCAGTTTTTCTAGATCCTCCATAGACTTGAACAAGTATGCCCTTAATATCTGTTAGGGGCAGATGAATATTATAGCCAATGGGTGAACCGTTGGGGAGAGAGAGGGGGGCTCCAATTACATTTGTATCACTGTCCTTAAAGTAACAAGAATTATTGACAATGGTCCTTACCTTAGTCCTTTCCGTTTTCCTAACTGGATTTGTTTCCTCTCCCACTGAAATGTCCGAAAATATTAATCGGGGATTAAATACGCCACCTTGAAGTCTAGTTTCGATAAGCGTTTCCCAATGCTGCATAGTTCTCTCGGGTTCTTCAAGGCCCTTTAAGCAAGTTGCGTATAAATCACCCAAATTTTGATTAAAAGTGACATAATCCTTAAATTCATCCTTTAGAAGCTCGAGCTGTTCCATGATCTGTGGGATGTTTGGAGCACCCCAAAAGAGTAGATCTTTTCCTGCGAATTTTTTAAAAGCTTCAATATAATTATCGATGCTACTTTTATAAGACAGCCTTTGAAGAAGAGAATCTAAAACAATAGATGTGGTTTCCTCGTTCATATGATCTGAAGAAAGGGTCTGTGTCATGTTTGTTGAATTGTGAAGATTTTCATAAAGTTTTAATTTTTTCTTAGGTTTCAGTATGTACTGACTGATATTTTTATTGATGTTTTTCATGATATTTAAGAAAATATCTTGGTTTACGTTATCCATAAGTTCATAGAATTTGTTTTTCTTTTTAGTACTTTCAAAGTTTGCTTCAAAGATTTTGGGGGCTGTGAGGGCCTTAGCGAGCCGCTTGATCTCTGCGGGATCCTCAGTTTTAAGAAGCTGCTCCGCAAAATTTTCATCTGCCGTTTCAGCTTTTTCTAAGTTTTGCTGATTCTTTGTTTTTCCAGCTAAAACAGGAGCACCCGTTATCATAAAAGTGCCTAAGATCGCTATTGTGAGCTTTAGAATAAAGCTTGGAGAAGTTGTTCTACAGGGATTCAGAAAAAGAATGCGGCAAGAACTTTTAGAGTTACTTCTTAATACTTTATTACTATTAATCATCTTTACTACAAAATGTATACACAAATAAAAACAATATTTGATAATAATATAATAAATTTAATTTTGTTTACAATAGTTATTTATTAATTTTTGCCATTAATACCTGACGGATTTTTTATTGATTTTAAGTGAACTGAAATAAAGGCTGGACCTGTTCCTCACTTGTCATCCACGCGAAGGCGCACTAGTGTCCGGGGAAAGTAGAGACTGCATTTGAAAAGAAATGGAATTGATTGCATCAAAGAAGAATAAGGAAATTATAAACTTAAAAAGTAGAATTTTTCGAAGTCTCTTAAAAGAACTGGATCAACTATGTTGTTTGTGTAGCTAAAGGCTTAAGCTTAGCATTAGCAATGACAATAATTTTACGCATGAGAGCGGTTAGAGCGACCATTTTCTGTTTTCCTCTGCTTATAAGATTATCATAAAATGTTTTCAGATG
>DATKTE010000382.1:0-4074 GCA_035531295.1 Alphaproteobacteria bacterium | reverse complement strand
CGAAAATCTATGCTGTAAGCCATATGATCTATCCCGTTCTCAAAGCTATTATTAGATCCATATCTTACTACAGAATAGTATGTTATTAAAGTGTATTATCTATAGTTGTGAGAGCCAATGTAAAGGGGTCAAAAATTCTCTGGTGGGAGGCACATGTAAATCAATTAGGGAAAACTGCCATAAGCTTTGTGACAGGGGTGAATCGCTTAGAAAAGAGCCATCCGATAAGGAATAGTAGCCCTTAAGTTCTATCAGTCTTTCTTTAAAACGTCTTCAATTAAGGCTATCATTTCATCAATACCATAAAGGGCTATGAACGACCCCATGCGGGGGCCTTCATCTTGACCCAAGAGGATTTGGTACAGAGCCTTAAACCAATCCCTAAGGTTAGTGTACTGATGTCTCTTTCCCACTTCAAAAACTTCTGTCTGAATGGCTTCTTGGTCCTTTGATAGCCCTTTTAAGCTTTGAGCGAGATCCTCTAAAGCTTTCCGTTCTTCTAATGTGGGAGCACGGTAATGCTTATGAGGCTTTACAAAGTCACGATAATAAGCAATCGCATACCCAACAAGACGATCCACAATAGGCATGGTCTCTGGTTTTGCGCTTGGTGCATACTGACTAATAAATCCCCATAGTACTTTTTTATCTTCTGTATTGGTAACACTCGCCAGATTGAGCAAAATTCCAAAACTTAGGGGAAGCTCTTCCCGAGGCGGTTTGCCATTATGCACATGCCAAGCCGGGTTATTTAATTTTTGATCTTCAGATTGCTCGGGAAACTTATCCAGAAAGCTTAAATACTCATCAACGGCCCGCGGGATCACATCAAAATAAAGGCGTTTTGCTTTCCGCGGCGATTGGTACATATAGTAAGCAAGGCTTTCTTCAGGAGCATACTGAAGCCACTCTTCAATCTGCAGACCATTTCCCTTTGACTTTGAAATTTTTGTCCCATCCGCATCTAAAAAAAGTTCGTAATTAAATCCTTCCGGCGGACGATTCCCAAGGATTTTACAAATCTGACTTGAAAGCTTAACTGAATCAATAAGATCCTTGCCAGACATTTCATAATCAACGTCAAAAGCCGCCCAGCGCATGCCCCAATCGACCTTCCATTGAAGTTTACAATGGCCGCCCGTCACAGGGGTTTCAACGAGCTTTCCATCTTCGCGTTTATAGACAATTGTACCTGTCTTTTCATTGCGCTCAACAGTGGGCACCTGTAAAACCCGCCCAGTCTCCGCACAAATGGGCAAAAAGGGACTGTAGGTTGCCCGCCTTTCATCTCTGAGCGTTGGTAATATGACATTCATAATGGCGTCATAATGGGATAAAACGGAAAGCAGCATGGTATCAAATCGCCCAGTTTGATAACAATCCGATGAACTCACAAACTCATAATCAAAGCCAAAGGTATCTAAAAACGCCTTGAGACGCGCATTATTGTGATGACCAAAACTCTCATGGGTTCCAAAGGGATCAGGAATACGAGTCAAAGGTTTCCCAAGATGTTCCCTGATTATTTCAGGATTCGGGATGTTATCAGGTACTTTACGCAGGCCATCCATGTCATCAGAAAAGGCGTACAAAATTGTCGGTATATCAAAAATAAGGGAAAAAGCTTGCCGAACCATGGTTGTTCGAACGACTTCTCCAAAGGTTCCGATATGGGGAAGCCCTGAAGGACCATAGCCCGTTTCAAATAAGACATAGCCCTTAGAAGGCGTTTTACCGTCCAGGCGATGCAGAATTTTGCGTGCTTCCTCAAACGGCCAGGCCGTGGAAGCTTGAGCTAATGATCGTATGTCTTGCATGATTAACCTTTAACAACATGGACCTTTTTGAACGCTCCCCTCACCCGCCGCTTCTCGCCGACCTCTCCCCTTGTAGGAGAGGTCACCACACGCAAGGCGTGGAGCGGATGAAGGCTTTATTGGTTACGCCGCTAAAGCTTTCTGAGCTTGATCCACAATTGCTTTGAAGGCGGCAGGTTCATGAACCGCAAGATCAGCTAAGACCTTCCGATCAATATCAATCCCAGCCTTAATGAGGCCGTTAATGAACTTCGAATAGGTTAAACCGTGCTCGCGTGTGCCTGCATTAATACGCTGAATCCAGAGGCCGCGGAAGTCGCGCTTCTTATTCCGGCGATCGCGGTATGCATATTGAAGTGCCTTTTCAACGCGTTGAACGGCAATTCTAAAACAATTTTTCGAACGTCCCCGATAGCCTTTTGCAAGCTTCAGGATCTTTTTGTGGCGGGCGTGTGTAGTCGTTCCGCGTTTAACATGTGCCATGACTCAATCCTCCTAAATACCGTAAGGCATAAAACGACGTACAATTTTAGCATCACACTCTCTCATGATTGTGGTGCCACGGGAGGTCCGTCTCACTTCAGGAGAACGCTTTCGCATTCCGTGTCGTTTACCTGCTTGAGCCATAATGACTTTACCTGTCGCCGTTAGGCGAAAGCGCTTTTTAACGCTGCTCTTTGTCTTCATCTTGGGCATTTTATTACTCTCTCAAATTAAATTGCGTGGGGTCCTCGCCTCGCGAAGACATATTCTAGGTCGGCATGCCCGGGTATTCCCCTTGCCTGGCTAGAGATTGAGAATATATATCAAGATCCTTTGCCCGCTGCAAGATAAAAGAGACACTCTAAAGTTGTTTAGTCCCACCGATTTTTATATATTTGCAGGTAAATTCAAAAGGGGAAGGGGTGTCCGTTGGCTGTAAGTGGATATAAAGGCCTTTTTTCGCAAGAAAATCGTTAAGACAAAAAATATTTTCGACTTCAAAAAGCGTATCCTTATGATAAGCTTTCCAATCTTGAATTTCCTTTAAGGCTTTGACTTTTGCTTCTCTTTTGTTGGGCGCAACGACAAACACATTTTTATGAAGTTCTGTAAACTGTTTGGAATCATACCCCCCCAGATTTAAGAAATAGAGTTTATTTTCATTTTTAGAAGGTTCGTATTTAAGACAAATATTATATCCATCTGCGCTTTTTAGCACGCCCCAACAATCAAGATGTAAACTCTCCGGCGTCCCCCACCAACTTCGTCTAAGATCTTCATAAGTTTCTTCAATCGAATCTGCGATCACAAATCGTACGTCGTGTAATTCGATGAGCGATTGTTTATGACTTCCGCCAATATAGATGACAAATAGGTTCATGGGGGCTAGCTCATTCTCTGATCAAGTTTAATCCTACAAATTTTTTTGTGGAACCACAATTCATCATTAGACAAAATTAAACCTACTCATCGTTCATAAATGTGAGTTTAACCTAACATTTTTTTCAACCAAGCGAGCGGCACTGTTATTTTTTACTCAGATAATCCGCGCACTCTCTCCCATTTTTCAAGCGTTTCTTTGTCAACTTTTGCAAAGAGGTCCGTAGCCTTAGCTGTATCAACATCTGTCCCTCTTCCCTCTTGATAACAATAGGCAAGATTACAGATAGCAAACTTGTTCCCTTGCTCAGCAGCTGCTTGATATAAAAGCAAGGCGCGAGCTGAATCTTTATCCACTCCAATTCCCTGTTCATAATCATATCCAAGATCGTTTTGAGCCTCGGGAAGTTCTTTTTCAGCTGCATATCGCAAAAGAATAAGCGACTTTTGCAAATCAGGATTTAATGCCTGTGGCTGACCAAAAGCACCTGATCGAATACCCAATTTAAAAAGATATGAAAGTTGGTAGGCAGCTCTAGGGTCTTTCTTGAAAGCCATAGAAAAAAATCTAAGAGCTCGATGTCTAGAATTGATTCCATCCACTGTCCCTCCATAAGTCAAGGGTGAAGTAGCAGATCGATCGAGAGCAAGGCACTCTAGTCCAATATCAGTTAAAACTTTAGCTCCGCATTCATCAACGTTAGCCTCCTTTTCAAATACATCGAAAACTACATTAGGCATTGTTTTGAGAGCATGCCTGTGAAATTTTAGAGCAGCCTTAAGGTGATATTTAGAAGAGTACGTTGCTAAAAACTGTACTTGCGTATTAGTAGAAAGCGACCCGCGTCGAAGAGCGGCCTGGGCTTCCATTTCATAGCAAACGCTCATGTGATAC
>DATKTE010000381.1:0-2369 GCA_035531295.1 Alphaproteobacteria bacterium | reverse complement strand
TCTTTGCACATGGATTGCACCTCCTATATTTTGGCATAGAAAAGACGCTCCTTGCGGAACGTCTGAATATATATTTGAAAGTTGAGTGTGCTGTTACACAGAAGTATAATACACTTGTCAAGCATAGTCAATAGTGCTATTTCACATCCCCAATATCTTCATATACTCCGGAGTTTCCTTTTGTGGTTTCTTATGGCTTCGGCTCTTACTCCCACCACCGGGCTTAGGCGGTCCATCAAGCGGAAGTGTCTCTACTGAGTGCAGATTCGGTGTCCTCCACTTCCCCATCCATACCCATATATCCTCACTCGGTTGCTGTAAAAACTTTTCCTGCCACGTTCCCTTTATTATGTTCGCACTCTCTATTGCCTCTTTTATTACTACCCTCTCCGCTATCTCTGCTGCTTTTATTAATATGTTCTCTTCTCCGTGGTATAGTCCAGCTCCGCATTCAAAGTCGTGTTTGCAATCTTCGCAGTTTTCCCAAAAATTGGGGCATACTCGCGTTTCTTTTTCTTTCATGCGTTCTCCTTTCTATTTTTACTGTTTATAAAATTTAACCGCTTCAGCTTTTCCTCTTAAGACCTGAATTGCACCCTTTAATCTCCTAATAAATCCATTCTTAATTGGTCTTGCTACTACCCACATTCCATCAATCAATATCTTATTTTCGTTTAATAGATCTGCATTTAGCATTTTAAACATCCCCTTTCTATGCTCTTGTATAGCACCTCGCCATTCTTTGATATTCTTCAACTTCTTGTTCTTCAATTTTACGCACTGTTACCCATTGATTATTATGTGCTAATCTTAATAGCCAATTTTCTCCATTACCCATTCTTTTACCAGACCACTTAATACTGTTAGCATCGGTTAATTCAAATAATATATCGTTCATCTACTCATTCCTCCCCTATCTTACTTTGCTCATCTACTGGATACATTTTTAGGTATTTATCCCACAACATATTTAGGATTGATCTTAGGTTATCGGTCATGGTTTTTGTTGTCTCTCAAGAGCTGTTATTGCTAACTCAAGGGCTTCGATAAGCACTGTGTAGTTAGATGGTGGCCAATTGGATCTAATGGCCTGAATTGCTTCCTGTGCTGTCATTTTAGATATCCCCTCTCTGTTTAGCTCTCATAAGGCTTTCCATTGCTCCGACCGCTACCGCTGCAACATGGGTTAATTCTGTTATCATTCGGTTATATCCACCTTTTAATTTTTCATTAGGTCCATTGTCAAACACAGTTTCATTCACCGCTTGGCAATACTCTCCGTACTCTTCACCGAGGATTCCTGTCCATAGTTGAGGTGCGTGGTTTTGTTCTCCCCATTTGGCCTCTTGGCGGTTATGCTCCATATCTACGAGTAACAATGCACCTGTTCTTGTATCCATGCCTACTCCGCTTGTCATTGGAATTCTGTTTCGTCCGCTCATTTTTTAATTTCCACCCTTCACTTTTTTCTCCCACACCTTACACAATCATGAATGTCTAAGATACCTTTGTACTTAGATGGTTCTTGCTCCTACCCTCCCGCACTTTATACAAACATACATGTGAACATTATTTAAACTTACAAAGCCATATGGATTAGTTTTTTTGTCTATCGGTTTCTGAAAGCATTGGTAATCATGTTTGCAAAATAACTGCATAAACCTACTTTTTGGTTTAACGTTCATGCTTATCCTCCTTATCACGGCCATCCACACGGCCCAAACTAAGAAATAGATTGCATCGGCCACGTTATTTGTAAAAAATAGATAGATGCTTACCAACCCCAACGCTATACTTAACGCCCCTCGTATTTCATCCAACATTTTCATCCCGTCACGCCCCCTCAAACCTTCTTCTGATCGTTCACGTCTGGCAAGGCTAAATAATATACCCAAAGGATTTTTAGTCGGCGTATTATTTCTTCGTCGGACATGGTGTTGCCTCATTTACACAGTCTACGCACGATATTTTAGGCTTTTCTTCCCAGCAAATTCGCATTCCTCCGCACTCTTTGCAAGGACTTTCATAAGTTGACACTTCTTCATGTTTGCATGTACCGCATGAATTACCCATTAGCTACCTTCTTTCCTCCAAATACCTCTTTATAGTTTCACTCGCCTCAACCCAGCCATAACACACCGTCGAATAATAACCCTGCTTGGTTGTTTCCTCAATCCACCATTTTTGCGAATCGCTCAGCCGTCCACCCTTTATTTTAAGCTCTATATATAGCCCGTGTTGCCCTTTACGCGAGACAGGTAACATAATATCCGAAACTCCCGCCAGAATGCCCTCACGCCTCATCCTAGCGCCTTGTATCGCATTTCTATTTGCATTGTCGTTGCCAATTGCGTGGAGTAGTTTGAGTT
>DATKTE010000380.1:0-4680 GCA_035531295.1 Alphaproteobacteria bacterium | reverse complement strand
AAGCGCTTCAAGATCACTCCGCGTCATTCCTTCCCAAGAGTTATGCTCTGAAAGATTCTCTTTAAGCGTTCTCGCTTTCCTCACATCATCGAATTGGAAGCGGTCAGCCACTGCATGGTCAATATCATCCCCACCTAAATTTAAATCTCCCCCTGTGGCCAAGACTTGAAATACGCCATCTGTTAGCTTCAAAAGGGAAAGATCGAAGGTGCCACCTCCGAAATCATAAACGGCATAGATGCCCTCAGCCCCTGTCTCTAGGCCGTAGGCGAGAGCCGCCGCTGTCGGTTCATTGATGAGACGCAATACTTTAATTCCCGCAAGGGCTGCCGCTTGCTTCGTTGCAACACGCGCTGCTTCATCGAAATAGGCAGGAACCGTAATCACTGCCCCTTCGAGAGACCTCTCTAGGGTTTTTTCAACTCCCTCACGGATATGGGAAAGAATTTGGCTTGCCACTTCAACAGGTGTAAGGGTATGGGCCCCTAACTGAAGTCGAACGCCTGTGCTAGAAGTAAGCTGTGGAAATTGAGAGCAGATGGGATCTTCACGCCCTCGCCCCATCAAACGTTTGGTAGAGCTCAGCTTTTCCTTCAAAGACTCGCCCACTTTAAATCCATCTTTAGCAAGGCTCAAAATGGAAGGAATAAGGGGACCCTTCTCTCCAATATTCAAAACCTGGGGTTTGCCATCTTGAACGAAGGCCACAACCGAGTGTGTCGTGCCTAAGTCAATCCCAACAACAACCCCTTCCCCATGAGCATTGGGATTAGGGGCCTGTCCTGGTTCAACGAGTTGTAATAACATAATACTTATTCCAGTTTATTTGTACTGGGTCCCGGGTACTTAGAAACCCTAGTGCTCACAAGAGTTCGCAAAAGGTTTCTAAGTCCCGGGATGACGAATTTTTATATAAGGCGTCATCCCGGAATTAAGAAAATCTTAGGCGAAAAGCCCTAGATTTTCTTAATATCCGGGACCCAGGAACATTATTTCATCAATTTCTGCACATAAGTCAGTCGATAAAGGCTGACCTGTGCTTTTTCATCATTCTCTTCTTCAAAGGCAGTTTCTAAGTCTTTAAACAGCTTCTCTTCTTCATGCTGCAGCTCAAGAGCCAGATCCTCACCCGCCTCTAAACGTTCATTCCACATCATCACCTTCCCCAAAAAGAGAGGATCATGGGAGAGAGGTTCAACTCCCCTTACCTTGAGCAAAAAAGCAGCACGCTGGAGAGGGTCTTTCAGGATAAGATAGGCTTGATTAAGAGTTGTCGATTTTCTCAGAGCATCTTCTTTTTCAATTCCACTGACCAAAGCAAATCGATCAGGATGGCTTTTCTTTTGTTCCTCAAAGTAACGCTTTTCAAGAGCAGTCACATCCAAAGAATAGGACCTCTCGAATCCAAGAGTTGCAAAGGGGTCAAACATGGAAGGACTCCCCACATCCGCACCGACCTTTTTCATTGGGATTTTCAAACACAAAACCAGAAGAAAGCTTGTCTTCAACGTAATCCATTTGAGAGCCCATGAGGAACATAACAGCTTTTGGATCAATAAGAACCTTCACGCCATGGGCTTCGATGACCTCATCATAAGGTCCCGCCTCATCAGCAAACTCAAGGGTATAGGAAAGACCAGAGCATCCTTTGGACTTCAGGCCAATACGGATCCCATAGGCAGGCTTCCCACGACTCCCCAGCAGCGTTTTCACACGCTGGGCTGCTGATTCGGTAATGGTTAAAAGCGCCGGAGTCATCTAAGCTGCTCGATGCTTTTGCTTATAATCTTGGATCGCTGCCCGAATTGCATCTTCTGCGAGCATCGAACAATGGAGCTTAACAGGGGGTAAGGATAAATGCTGAGCAATTTCCGTGTTCTTAATGGTGTTTGCCTCATCCAGGGTTTTCCCCTTAATCCATTCGGTCACAAGGGAGCTTGAAGCAATCGCTGACCCGCAGCCAAAGGTTTTGAATTTCGCATCCTCAATAACCCCTTGATTATTGACTTTAATCTGAAGTTTCATCACGTCTCCGCAAGCCGGTGCGCCCACAAGCCCCGTGCCTACAGCCTCATCCGTTGAATCAAGGGCGCCCACATTGCGGGGATTTTCATAATGATCAATAACTTTTTCTGAATATGCCATTTATATTATCCTTTTCTAATGGGCTGCCCATTCGATTGATTTTAAATCTACGCCTTTGCGACTCATTTCCCACAACGGGCTCATCTCACGCAAACGCTTCACTTCCTTGATAATTTTCTCTGCGGCTGCATCAACCTCAGCTTCTGTTGTAAATCGCCCAAACCCAATCCTTAAGGATGTATGTGCCATTTCTTCCTCAACACCCAGAGCGCGCAAAACATAAGAAGGTTCAAGAGACGCTGATGTGCAGGCCGATCCTGAAGAAACAGCCAAATCCTTAACCCCCATCATTAATCCTTCGCCTTCGACGTGGGCAAAGCTGATGTTCAGGTTTCCTGGAATTCGTTGCTCAAAATCTCCATTAAGGTAAACTTCCTCGAGTTCGGATCGAACGATGTTATAAAATCGATCCCGCAGAGCACACAGACGTGTGTGTTCTTGCCCCATTTCAGCTTGAGCCAAAGAACAGGCTTCGCCGAACCCAACGCACAAAGGGGTTGAAAGGGTTCCTGATCGCATTCCACGCTCTTGACCACCACCCGTAATCAAAGCCGTCAAGCGGACTCTCGGCTTTCGTCTCACATAAAGAGCCCCAATCCCTTTTGGCCCATACAGTTTGTGACCAGAAATACTTAAAAGATCTATGTTCATCGCCTCTACATCTATTGGAATTTTACCAATGGCCTGGGCCGCATCCGTATGAAAGAAAACACCATGTTCTCGACAGATCTTTCCAATCTCTGCAAGTGGCTGAATCACTCCAATTTCGTTATTTACCGCCATGATTGAGACAAGAACTGTGCGGTCCGTTAAAGCATCCCTTAAGTGGTTTAAATCAATGATCCCATTAGATCGAACAGGCAAATAGGTGATCTTGAAGCCTTCCTGCTCCAAGTGGCGGCAACTATCAAGGACGCACTTATGCTCAGTCGCACACGTAATAATATGGTCCTTCTTGGTCTTATAGAAGTGAGCAACCCCTTTGAGAGCGAGGTTATTGGATTCTGTGGCTCCGCTTGTGAAAATCACTTCTCGAGGATCAGCATGAATAATTTTTGCAACGTGCGCACGCGCCGTCTCAACTGCCTCTTCCGCACGCCATCCATAAGCATGACTGCGAGAGTGGGGATTCCCAAATTCTTCCGTAAAATAGGGTAGCATCGTTTTCAGAACTCGCGGATCACAAGGGGTTGTAGACTGATAATCTAAATAAATTGGCCGAGTTACCATCAAAAAACCTCCTTAAGGCTTGGCTTTGAATATATGTTTTTCCATGCTTGGATGAATGCATCAACTTCATCTTCCTGAGTTTTCCAGCCCATACTAACACGAATCGCACATTGCGCTTCCTCAGGACAGACTCCCATGGCCGCAAGAACATGAGACGTCTTCATTTTACCGGATGAACATGCCGCCCCTGCACTCACGGCAATGCCATTAAGATCAAGGGCCATGAGTTGAATCTCTGCAGTTACGCCCGGCATACCCAAAGACAGAACATTGGAAACACGGGAATCTTTCTTCCCATACACAATGGCCTCGGGCAATGCGGCTTCTATTTTTTGTTGGAAGGTCCAAAGTTGCTTCGTCATAAATGATTCATCACGTAAAGCTTCCGTCAATGCTGCAGCAAACCCTAGAGTGAGGGGTGCAGATAACGTGCCGGAACGCATCCCATATTCTTGCCCGCCTCCAGGAATCAATGGCTTCAGCTGCACATCGGGTTTTAACAGCAATGCACCAATCCCGACAGGTCCCCCACATTTGTGGGAAGAAATCGTCATCATGTCAACGCCAAGATCCCCAAATGAAAAGGGTATATGTCCAGGTGCCTGACTCGCATCCGTGTGCACCTTCCACCCTTTGAGCTGAGCTAAACGGGTCGCTTCTTGAAGCGGTTGAATCACACCCGTTTCATTATTAACCAACATGATGGAAAGCAGACCTGGTTTATCAAAGGAGGATAAAATCTTTTCTAAACTTTCAAGGTCGATGATCCCCTCATGTGTCACAGGAATATTGTGAGCATTCAGAGCACTCTTAAGAACCGAGTCATGTTCAATGGTAGAAACGAGGATTGGTATAGACCCAAGGCCTGAAAGAGCTAGAGCGTTTGCTTCCGTGCCGCCACTTGTAAAAACAAGCTGCTGGGCACCTGTCGCTTGCAAAATGGATTTCCTTGCACCATCAATCAAAGACCGTAATTGTCGCCCTGCGTGATGCACGGATGAAGAGTTACCTGTCATATCAAGAGCTTCTATCAGAGCATTTTGTGCAGACGGCCTTAAGGGCACCGAAGCATTATAATCCAAATAAATCATGAAAGTCGCCTTTCACACACATCAGCGAGAGAAACGCCACTTAAGTACTGATGCATTTGTCGCCCAAGGCCAGCCCAAAGATCATGAGTCAAACACTTTCCCCTCACGCCCAGGCATCCCTTGTCTGATTCTTTATCACAACGTGTTGTTTGCAAAGGTTCACCAATGGCCTCTAAAATATCCGAAATACAAATGGCTTCTGCTTCACGGGCTA
>DATKTE010000379.1:0-5607 GCA_035531295.1 Alphaproteobacteria bacterium | reverse complement strand
ATATAGAATGATATTTATGGTAAGCCTAAAATTACATTAAGCAAAAAAATCCAACAGTTTGAAAAAATTCTTGTATACAATGTATCAAAAATGTTTAACCTAAAGCAACAAAAAAAAGAGAAGAAAGGTTCAAAGCTAATTTTCTCGAAAAAAGCGCCACTAAAATCTCGTTCAGAGCAGCGGAGGCGCTACAAAAAAATAGTGAACCTATAAGGCCTATTTGGGAGGAAGGCATACCAACTTTTCCTAAAAGTCATTTCCTGAGATAGGACCTTAATCAAGTTTAGTAATAAACGCAGAAAGGAGTGTTTATGTTTAGGTTTAAAATTATTGACCAAAAAAAAGCTATGACTGAAATACAAGCTATAGATTTGGTTGCAAAAAAATTTAAATGTTATCAAGAAATGAAAATCTTCTTGAACAGTCGAGAGGATTCAATTCTCATCTTAGCGGAGAAAGATGAAAAACTTGTAGGAGGAGCCTTCCTTTTAAAGCAAGAGCTTAAAAATATACAAGAAGACGTGAGAGAGCTTGTTACTACTCTTTCCTGGCATAATTATATATGGGAGTGTTCTATGGTTTGTTTTGAGAATACAGATGAACAAATGAGTTTAGTGACGCCTGAATCCAAATATTATTCTCAAAGCTTTTACCGGGGGCTTTATGAGGGGTTCGTCGAGTTTGGTAGAATAAGAGAAGTTGGTTTTCTGGTTATGAAATTAACTCCTGAAGCTTATGAGTCCACAAAAATATTTGGTTTTTGGCCTTATGTCGTTGAGCTGAGGCCTGATCATTCATTTGATGGACGCTTTCATGGAATTTTGCCTCTGACAGGGAGTCAATATAAAGCTTATAGGAAATCCTGGGAAGCTGAACATAAGCATTAAGCTGTCGTGCTAAAACAATAGGTTTCAAGCGGGAGGAACCCTTTTTCCTAAAATGAAAAGGGTCCCTTTTTAAAGAGCTTGTCTTATCTTACAATGGGAGGTGTAGCCCCTGGAGTGGGGGCACCATAGTTACCGGCCTGGGGCAACTTGAGTTCGCTACCATTTAAGCTGGCTTCGAGGGCCATTTTACATCCATAAAGAGATAGCAGTGCAGCCTCACGCATATGCGGATAAGCTTTTTTTACAACGGATAGAAAGGGCTCTTTTTCTGTTTTCAATTGTTGTTGTATGAGATCAAAACGAATACAATTCGTTTGAGCGTCAAAACAAAAAGGAGTCACGAGAGCGTTGGGATAAGCCCAATCTTTATTCAGTATAACGGAACAGCTTAACTTTCCTTTCCCTTCTCTAGCGTTCGCCATTCCCGATAACTGACCCATAAATTTTACAGAAAATTCCACTGAAGGATCTTCCATTTCGAAGAGTTTATGGTTATCTGATGGCTGGTTATAGGGTTGAGTTGCTTGAGAAAGCGCTGCAGAGCTTTCAAAAAGCAAGAAACTGCTTATTAGTAAAAAATAATATTTTATCATATTTCCCTCCCTAGGGCTTGAATTTCATCTTAAGACCCTTTAAAGAAAAGTGTACCACTTCCTATAAGGATAGGAAATACTTGCTGTTATCTTTTTTTTAAGTTAAATAGGCATTCTAACATTCATGAGAACGATAGGTAGTAACAATGGCAGTTCCTAAGAAGAAAACGTCTCCCTCTCGCCGCAAGATGCGTCGAGCCCACCATGCCCTCAAGCTGGTTGCGAGTATTGAGTGCTCCAATTGTGGAGATCGCAAGCTTCCCCATCACCTATGTCCCTCTTGTGGCTATTATAAGGGACGTCAAGTTTTAGGGCAGGTGGTAGAAGCGCCACCCGTTGCTTAATGGGTCTTCCATAAAGTGGGAGATTGAAAAGTGATACTTACATTAGCTGTTGACGCAATGGGGGGAGATCATGCGCCTGGGGTTATAATCCAAGGTGTAGTTACTGCTGCTCAACGTTATCCTTTTGTTCAATTTCTTCTTTATGGAGATCAAAGAACGGTTGAGCCTTTGCTTGCTAAAGCGAGTACATTGGCAGGAAAAATTACTTTCATCCCTTGTGATGAAATCATCACAGCAGAGACCAAGCCGAGCGCTGCTTTGAGGGGGCTTCCTAACTCAAGTATGCGTCAAGCCATACTTGCTGTGGCAGAAGGGCGTGCTCAAGGTGTGATTTCGGCCGGGAATACAGGGGCTTATATGGCGCTTGCAAAAGTGCTTTTAAAGACCATGCCGGGTATTGATCGGCCCGCTTTGGCAAGTCTTGCCCCTACATTAAGAGGCGAGATTATCATTTTAGACTTAGGGGCTAATGTTGAATGCTCCTCAAAGAATCTCCAGCAATTTGCAATTATGGGAGAAATCTTTGCGCGTTATGTTCTCCACTTGCCAAAGCCCAAGGTAGGGCTGATGAACGTGGGTACTGAAGACATTAAAGGAAATGCAACTGTTAAAGGGGCTGCAGATCTTATTCGCGCATCATCCATTAAGAATAATTTTTATGGTTTCATTGAGGGAGATGACCTCGCAAGAGGAACAGTTGATGTGGTTGTTATGGATGGATTTACGGGCAATGTCGTTCTCAAGGCAGGTGAGGGCGTTATGCAGCTTTCCCTTCATTATATTAAAGAAGCCTTCCGAAGTTCTTGGGTTGCTCGTCTTGGCTATCTTTTGGCAAGTCCAATGCTGAAAAAACTATCCCTCCGTTTAGACTACAGGCGTTATAATGGGGGAATCTGGTTGGGTCTAAATGGTGTTGCGATAAAGAGTCATGGGGGAGCGGATGCTCTCGGGTTTGCTCATGCTATTGATCTTGCAGTTGATATGGTTACAGCAAATGTGAATGAACGTCTTCTTAAAGAATTTGCCGCAGAACAGCCTCATCAAGAGGTCGTGAATAGATGACCCTTCGTTCTGTCATTATAGGGACAGGAAGCTATCTTCCCGAACAGCGCGTTACCAATGACGAGCTTTCTAAACACCTTGAGACATCTCATGAATGGGTCGTTGAAAGGACAGGTATTTGCGCACGGCATCTGGCAGCCCCCGGCGAATATACTTCTGATATGGCCGTTGAGGCCTCTAAAAGAGCTTTAATTGCTGCAGAACTCTCCGCTCAAGATATTGATATGATTGTTCTTGCGACCACAACGCCAGATCATACGTTTCCCGCAACAGCGACGCGTATTCAATCAAAATTAGGGATTTCTAGAGGTTTTGCTTTTGATCAAGCAGCTGTTTGTAGCGGGTTTGTTTTTGCCCTTGCCACGGCGGATGCTTATTTAAAGCAGGGGATGGCAAAGACAGCACTCGTTATTGGATCTGAAACGATGAGTCGCCTTGTGGATTGGAATGATCGTAAGACGGCTGTATTGTTTGGAGACGGAGCAGGTGCTGTTGTTTTACGGGCTCAACTTCAAACGGATCGGGGAATTATCGGCAGCTTGCTAAGAACGGATGGATGTGGGTATGATGATCTCTATGTGACGGGTGGACCAAGTACAACCCAAACAACGGGAATCATTCATATGAATGGGCGAGAAGTCTTTCGGAACGCTGTTCATAGGCTAGAGGAAGCAGCACTTGAAATCTTAAAGACCCACGGTATTTCGCAAGATGAAATAGATTGGCTCGTTCCTCATCAAGCCAACAAACGTATTATAGATGCAACGGCAAAGAAGTTAGGGTTACCAGATTCAAAGGTTATCCATACAGGGGCTGAACAAGCCAATACTTCTTCAGCCTCCATTCCCTTAGCTTTAGACCATGCGATCAGGGACGGGCGGATTAAAAAGGGTGATCTGGTGTTATGTGAAGCTTTCGCGGGCGGGTTTGCGTGGGGATCAAATTTAATTCGTATATAGGGAGACTTTAATGAGTTATCGAGTTGCGGTTGTTGGCGCCACAGGCAATGTGGGTCGGGAAATACTAAATACCCTTGTAGAGCGAAAGTTCCCTATCAGTGAGATTAAAGCTGTCGCGTCCTCGACTTCAACGGGTCAAAAAGTTTCTTTTGGGGACGACATTGTTTTAGATGTGATACCTATTACGGATTTTGATTTTACAGGCTTTGATTTTGCTTTGTTTTCAGCAGGAAGCCTTGTCTCAGCAGAGTTTGCGCCTATGGCCGCTGAAGTGGGATGTATTGTCATTGATAACTCTTCTCACTTTCGACAAGAGTTAGAAATTCCCTTGGTTGTTCCGGAAGTAAACCCAGAGGCACTGGCTTGTTATAAAGACTGTAATATTATTGCCAATCCCAACTGTGTGGCTCTCCCCTTAACGATGGCTCTTAAGCCCTTGCATGATGAAGCAGGCCTTAAGCGCGTTGTGGTTTCTACCTATCAATCTGTTTCGGGTGCGGGACGCGCTGGAATGGATGAGCTCTTTAATCAAACCCGGGCTATTTATATGAATCAGCCCGTGATTAAAGAAGAGTTTCCTAAGCAAATCGCTTTTAATGTTATTCCACAAGTAAATACGATTTTGCCTAATGGGGATACATTTGAAGAAGCAAAAGTCATTGTTGAAACCAAAAAGATTTTAGGGGTAGACGTGGGCATGGCCGTTACTTGTGTTCGTGTCCCTGTTTTTATTGGTCATTCCCTGTCGGTGGCTGTTGAGCTTGAAAAGCCCTTATCTGTGGGTGAAGCACGAGCCCTATGGCGTGAATTCCCGGGACTTTCAATCATTGATTACCGACAAGAAGAAGGATACATCACGCCTATAGAAGTTGTTGGCGAAGATCCAGTCTTCATCAGCCGCATTCGCAGCGATAAATCCGTTAAAAATGGTTTGCTCTTCTGGCTTGTCAGCGATAATTTGCGAAAAGGTGCAGCCCTTAATGCTGTTCAAATTGCTGAAACAATCGTACGTAACTATCTTGAGCCTCAGCGATTAGGTGGGATGAATTAAAGCATATTTTAGCGCAAGTAGGGCTACCATTTAGGGAGATTCACTATTGCTTTTTGAAGATTGGCTCATTTTTTTCATATTCCTTTCCCTTCTTTCTTTCATCGGGATTGCCAAAGTAAAAAATATAAAGAATGAGGAACAGTATCTCTTAGCGGGCCGCAAAACGGGCTTTATCGCTTTAACGGCGACCCTTGTGATGACTGAATTCAATACAGGCACCCTGCTTGCTTTTTCAGGAATGGGATATGCAGCCCAGTGGTGGGCCCTGACGCTGCCTTTCATTTTCTTAATTGGACTCATGTTTTACGCGATGACGGTTGCAAAAAAATGGAAGGAATTTAATGGGTTGTCTGTGGCTCATTACTTTACAGAACGCTATGGGAAGAATATTGGTTTGATCACGGCGGCCATATTATTTTTAGCCATGGTGGGATTTAGCTCAACCTACATTAAATCCTTATCTATGCTTTTCTTGCCCCTCTTTCCTGGACTCAATGCATGGGGCCTGAGTGGGATTTTAACAAGTATTGTCTTGCTAATGACTCTCAAGGGTGGATTGATTTCAATCATCCGGACGGATATCATAAGCTTTATAGCCGTTCTTATTTTTCTGCCTATTTTGCTCTATTTTTCTTGGGATCTAGATGCTTCTGGCATAGAAGCAAGTCTCTCGATCAGTGAAAGCCTTCAAATTTTGCCTCCTGGGTTTGT
>DATKTE010000378.1:0-4705 GCA_035531295.1 Alphaproteobacteria bacterium | reverse complement strand
CCCATAAAAAGCTAAGGCCCAGATATGATGATTAATTACGATATCCTTGAGACGCAAAAATAGGGTTTTAAGAGATGTATCAATCACTGAAGAAGAAGCTATAGGTCCTTCCGGGGGATTATCCTTCACGAATAACCAAATCCCAACTGCTAATATAATTCCAATAGGAATTACGACGTATAGTAAAGATTCCCGCCACCCTAGTATATTCGTGAGCAACGCTAGGGGAGCTTGCCCAAGAGACGCTCCTATTTTCCCCGCAAGTAAAGTAAATCCCACAACAAGAGCAAGTCGTTCAGGGTGAAACCAATTGGTTGCAAGTTTGAGTGACCCTAAAAAGGCACAAGTCGATCCTGCTCCAATAAGCAATCGACCAAAGCTCGCAAGAGGAAAGGATTCAGCCATGGCAAAGACGGCTGTTCCAGCAATGCAGAGAAGAATGGACCCTTTCAAGAGACGCGTAGGACCAAATTTATCCATGCCTAACCCAATAGGGATCTGAAGGGATGTGTAAGAAAGCAAATAAAAAGCAGTTAAAATTCCCAAAGCGCATGCTTCAATAGAAAAATCTCGCATGAGATCTTCTGTCATAGCACTGGGGGAATTGCGAAGAATGAATTGGTAAAGATAAAATAATCCCGCAAAACTCCAAACAAACCAAGCTCTAACATCTAAAGAAAAGCGCGAGCTAGATTTCGTCAATTGAGTTTCCTGAGTTATCTTCGGTCTCATTCAGAAAATCCATTCCTCTCTTATTTTATCAATTAAACATGTATGAGGTATTCAAAGGTATTTGTCCAGTGAAAGCCCCTGATACTATTTTAAGTAAAATTTGAGAGTCACAACGACCCGGATTTTTTTCATCAAAGAGTTCAAACCCTCATCATACTCTTGATTAGGAGAAGCATCTGGACTTGTAAGACGAATCACACCCTGATTTGCTTCACGAATACCACCAATCTTGCTTCCTGTCGTTTTGGCAAAACTTGACGCAACCTCTTGAGCATTTTTAGTCGCATCTGCAATAAGCTGAGGCCGCAAGTCATTGAATCTATCCAAATAAAAGCGAGTCTCACTTCGTGATATGGAAATACCTTGGCTCAAGAGTTCTCCCGTCTTTGCCGAAAGCGTATTCAAAATATCGACTTTAGGAGAATTTACAAAAATAGAATATTCAATGAGATACCGTTCTGGAGACAGATCTCCCGATCCGTATTCGCGTGCGTGAAGGTCTGTGACGCGTGGCGAAGATATAGCAACCTCATTTTTCTCAAAACCTTCTTTAAGAATAAATTTTTGGACGAGATCAGAATCATGGGATAGTTTTTGATACAAGCTAGCAAGATCATTGCCCGAGACTTTGAAGGCAATTTCCCATGTTCCGCGATCAGATTTTTCCACACGTTCTACCAAGCCCTTTGCGGTCACGTATCGATCTCCCAGCTTGGCTTCCACAATTCCTCGATAGATAAAAAAGCCAGCAATAGAGGGGCCTAGAGCTATACATAATCCTAAAACTGCTGCTGCGCCTGTTGGACGAAAGGTTGTCACGGCAAATTTCCTCTTATTTAACCACTAAAGAATATCTTCTTTTCGCTTCTTCTTCCACTCTCTTTTTCAGATACTGACTAAAAATAACTCTCGACAAATAGCAGAAGGATTGCTATGTTCCGCTCATTCTTAAGGGATTCAATCCTTTTCTTCATTGTCGCGGGGTGGAGCAGCCCGGTAGCTCGTCAGGCTCATAACCTGAAGGTCGCAGGTTCAAATCCTGCCCCCGCAACCAAGAAAACCCTCGCTTTTTTGATCTCCTGAGAGTCTCACATAACCTCTATGGGACACTGGAGGGACACTTTAAAAAAAACCTCGTTCCCCATACCTAACTTCGTCCATAAGAATTAAGCGTTTCACATTCTCCTGTATTTTGATGTATTATTATGCAGTTTTGCACTTAATATGAAAAAAATACGATGGCAACGATAGAAAAAAGGACCACCGACGAAGGGAAAGTTGTTCATCGCGTAAAAATTCGACTGAAAGGTTACCCGCCCCAAACAGCGAGCTTCCAGCGATTAACAGACGCAAAGATTTGGGCTCAACATACAGAAGCTGCCATACGAGAAGGGCGACACTTCAAAACAGCCGCCGCTAAGAAACATACCCTTGCTGAGACAATCGATCGCTATTGTGAAGAAATCCTTTCTTTTAAGCCCAACAGCACAGAAAACCAGCGTCATTATCTGAAGTGGTGGAGGAAGGAGGTTGGAAGTTATCTTCTATCCGATCTTACTCCTGCCCTTCTCATAGAGCACAGAGGCAAGCTTATAGGCTCAGAAAACAAGTTTGGGCGTCAAATTGGCCCAAGCACTGTTAATCGCTATGTGACAGCCCTAGGGCACGTCTTTACTGTTGCCGTTAATGAATGGGAGTGGATGGAGCAAAACCCCGCTCGTAAAGTTTCAAAATATAAGGAACCCAGAGGGCGAGTCCGTTTCCTCTCCGATGATGAACGTGAAAAGCTCTTGGAAGCTTGTAAGGAAAGCGACAACCGCTTCCTATACACCGTGGTTGTTTTGGCGCTGAGTACCGGAGCTCGGAAGATGGAGCTTTTAGGGCTCAAGTGGCAAGATGTGGATTTGATGCGTAAAAGTATCATTTTGCATGAGACAAAGAACGATGATAGGCGGGTGCTTCCCCTTCAGGGCTATGCCTTGTCTTTAATATTGGAATGTTCAAAAATCCGCAAACTCCATTGTCCCTATGTTTTTCCAAGCGATAAGAAATGTCAGCCCATAGACATACGCACTGCCTGGGAAAATGCCCTCAAAAGGGCAGAGATTGAAGACTTTCGTTTCCATGACCTGCGACATTCAGCCGCTTCCTACTTAGCCATGAATGGAGCAAGCATCGCTGAAATTGCGGAGGTATTGGGTCACAAAACCCTTCAAATGGTGAAACGTTACGCCCATCTCAGTGAAGCGCATACAGCTAAAGTTGTCCAAAGCATGAACGAAAGGATCTTTGGGTGAATAAGAAGGTTACACAAAAAATATATGAGCATGACATCGATTCTTGCAAAAAGTGGCTATGTGACAGTAGTTCCATAAGTGTTCGACAAGGTTTGAAGTATATAACTTCCCTTAACAGTCTATATGGGCCAATTTACGATGGCCAAATAAGTAACTTATTAAGTAAGCTGATGGGGACGAAGATTTTTACAGGGATCTCAGTGACCGCTGCAGATGGTGTTGTAACCGTAGACGATATTCTCACAATTGAACCATTCGATTTCGATCCTGATATGTTGGACCATTGTATTCGCTCTCGCCGCAAATTTGTAAAACTGATTTATCAATACATATCATGTTTTCCAGTTGCTCTTTACGAGGTCTACACAGAAATCACTGGGGAGAATTTAATATTGGACGACCTTTCTGTGGTAAGAGAATTTTATGAAAAATGCTCCGCATTTGATTCATGGACCAGCCATCAGCTCTGCGCTTACATCAGTCATTGTGATCCAGAAGCCCTTGATTTCATGTCAGAGAATCCAGAAGACCTGCTTTTTATGAGATTTTCTCCCATCTTTTCGAGATCAGACCTCTACAAGGAAAACTTACAGCTCGTGAAGGCTGCTATTCTTGGAGGGGCCTTTGAGTTTATTCATTTTGATCGTGATAATTGGATGCAAAGCCTCCTAAAGCCTAAGAAGGGATTAGAATGGGCAAAGAAGAAAGGGATTGGTTATCACCCTGTGCTTGATGAGTATCTTCTCACTTTAGATACAACACCTGCGATTTCTTCGGGATATACCACTCCCTACTTAGAGATGATGCTAGAAGTTATAAGGGAGCTGAAGATTACGAGAGAAAATCAGGGGAAAAAAGAGGCCATAGCCGCTTTGTTTGAAGAAAAACTAGCTGGTCATAAAACGACTCCACTTAGCCAAAAACTAGCCGATGCGATGGCGACCTTAGTGCGCTTGCCTGAATCGCAACAAGGACGGGCAAAACGTAAGGGGTGACCCCATCAGGTATCATTAGTATGTATCCTATTGGATTTAAACATATTTAAAAGGGAGAAAGGGTTCCCCCCTTTTGTCCTGAACCCTTTTACCATTTTTCCCCTCTCAGAATTAACGTTTACTCCATGAGAAGGCAGCAATAGCGCTGCTTCTTATAGCTTAAAGGAGTAAAAAAAATGCATATTCAAAACGAATCTACACAACCTGTCATAAGTGTAGACGATTACGTCACCATAAGACAACTCACCACGAGGTATCCAGCCTTCACAGAAGGAGGAATCCGAGCTCTCATCTTTCGGGCTGATCACAATGGCTTTAACCGTTGTATCCGTCGGATAGGACGGAAGATCCTCATCTCTAAAAGCGCCTTTTCTCATTGGATTGAAGCCCAAAATGGAGACGTGCGATAATGATGAATTGGAAAAAAGAAAGGCCCCTCATTGGTACTGAGGGGCTTATTAAAGACTTGCACCCTACCTCTAGCACTGATTTTGGGTTTATTCAATTCCATAGTAAGGGAATGGATGGGTCTATGAGTGATGGAGTCTTAGACCTCATTGATAGCGCTCCTAGAAGGAGCTCTCAAATGGATTCGTTTGTTCAGTTGGGAGTTCCCATTCGGGAAATCGTTGAAGGTCTTCTCTCTCAATGGAATAGGGGGGCGATATGAAAGAACTGTTG
>DATKTE010000377.1:0-4305 GCA_035531295.1 Alphaproteobacteria bacterium | reverse complement strand
TTTTAGAGTATTACTATTTTTCTCTAAAATACTCGTAATTCTCTAATTCTATATATGTTTATCTCCCTTTTTTAACCAAAAATCAGTTTTTATGTTCCTCTCTTTTTCCCCTTATTAACTAATTATTTAATCAATAAATACGCCACAGAACCAGCCCCTGTCACCCTGACACTTCAATTGATTTTGTAAACAATTATTGAAATTATAAATTTTTGTCATTATATCTCCATTACTCCTGTTTTAGTTTTAAAAATATTCACAGAAAAGCTAAGAGGTAAGTCTAATTATAAAATTCTTTTGGTCAGGATATTTTTGAATTAAAAAGTTACGATCCCCTGCTTCATATTCAGAAAAGTCGAAGCCTGGCGCCATAGTAGTCCCCATTAATGCAAACTTACCACCTTCTTTCAAGAATGAGCCTTGCCATGTTCCTTTAGGCACACAAACTTGAACATGTTCATCTTCGTCTATTTTATGTCCTAAGACTATTGTTTCCGATGTCTCATCAGGATGGAGTTGTAATATAATAACGGGATCTCCTAAGTAAAAATGAAAGATCTCATCAGTTGGTAATCTATGAAGCGCAGAACATGTATCAGGTGTCAAAAGATAATATATTACTGTACAAAAAGGTTTAGATATACAATATCTTTTTGGGAGAGCATCTTTTGGAATTTTTTCTGTAGATCGATAAGTTTCTTTGTAAAACCCTCCTTCCATCGATAAAGACTTCAAACCCAAAATCTTGATTATATTTTCTGCTAACATTATAATTACCTACTTGTTTTTTAAAGTGTGTCAGGGGATAGACGGAAATACTCGATAATACCGTGCATGATCGCCCGGGCAAATTCTTTCTGATTTATGGGTTGAAGAAGATACCAGTTATCCTCCGGGTGCATCATGTAGGCTGTCTCAATCAGAACGCTTGGGACCTGGGGACGCCGCAATACGGCAAGGTCCTCCCTTCTCCAGACTCTTGTCCGGGGAAGCCCCATTCTTTCCTCCAGATTATCAAGCATGATCTTGGCCAATTCCTGGTTGTAAGCGTAGTTGTAAAGTGTCATATGCCCGTGATATTTGATGGCGTCCGCTCCGTCGGCATGAGCGTTGGCGTGGATGCTGATGAAAAGATCGGCGTTATGCTCAAGTGCACTGTCTATGCGTTCATAGAGATCCACGTTCTCATCCTGGGTGCGGGTCATGATTACCTCCGCTCCTCTGTCTTCAAGCATATTCTGTAAAAATTTTCCGATTTCCAATACCACATCTCTTTCGTGGATATCAGCAGGACCGACAGCTCCTGGATATTTGCCTCCGTGTCCCGGATCAATGACTATGATCCGTTCCCGCAGGGGATTGTCCTCGCCAACTGCAGCTGGTTTACGCAAGATAATCATCAGCTCTGTCCCCTCCCACCGGTAGTCAAATCCAGCCAGCGGCAGATCCAGCTCAATGGTTATCGCTATTGTATCGGCTCTGTCCCGAACAGGAGACTCAATCTCTATATTTTTCACCGAAGGAGCGTCCCCTCTTTTTACCAGATCCCCTCTGCTTTTAGCGCCGTATAAAATCAGCTTGAGCTGCCGGCTGCCGTCTTCAAGGAGAAAGGGAATACGTTCCTGGGTATTGAAGCGGATATTAACCTCGTCCTTGGTTTCATTTAGCTCGAGTTCGGACAGAAGGGTAAAAGGTTTTTTAATTGCATATCCCAATTCCCTGACATTCTCTTTATGGATCAGATAATTTTCTGCATCGAGGTTTACACGAAGGTGGTCTCCGGCAGTGCCGACGACTTCAAAGCGGGTTCCCGGCAGCAGATAATAACCTACGACTCCAGTGGACAGACCGTCCCCGCCCCGGGTGGAGCTGTGAAGGACAAATGAGTCTTCTCTAACGCTCCATAGCCAGGCTCGACTGTTAGTAACCTCGACTATACGTGACAGAAGGCTGGAAGCAAAACTAACCCGGCCTGGCAATTCTCGGCTGACCTCTTTATCTCCCCGACGCAGAGTAACGGTTATGGTTTGAGGTGACGTTTCTCTAAAGAACGGAATATCTTCGGCTCGAACTGTATAGTTTCCAAAATAGATTCCTTTCCCCTGAAGGGGCCAGGGTAGATCATCCACTTCCTTCATTGCAATCTCATGCAGATTACCACCGATTTGAAACACTACTTCAGCTTCCGGGCTGCCCTGGATCATAACTCTCAACCTATCTCCTTTTCTGATCACCTGATCCTGTTTGGGTTGCAAATAAGTATAATGAATGGCTAGTGGTTCCCGTGGCATCTCCTCCCAGAGGTGCGGATAGTTTACAGTTCTCTCCACCGATGTGCTCTTTCCGCCTCTCCTGGCTTCAACAACAATCGAAAACTCTTCATCTCTTGGCACTTCCACCAGTGTAAGAAAGTTACCTGTCCTAAAATCGAATTTTTCCACTTCCTCATCATTTACGGTAACTCTCACTGCGGGTGAAGGATCAGTTGCACCAAACACAAAAAGGGGACTGCTTGGGTTCAAGTTGCTAGTGCAATATCTAGTTTTGGTATAATATACCAAAAGAAAGGAGTTGCACATGTCCCAATACCACCGATTAAATGTTAATGAACGTGAAGAAATCTCCCTTGGAATAGCGCAAGGGCGCAGCCAATATGACATCGCGATTTTACTTAGTCGATCTCCTAGTACAATTTGCCACGAAATTAATCGTAATACTAAATATGGGCAACCATACAGGGCTATTCAAGCCCAATGTCGCACTGATCGATTGGCGCATCTGGCCCGCAAAAACCGAAAAATGGATGTGAATCTACTGTTGAAACACTACGTTCTTGAAAAACTAGATCAATTATGGTCTCCGGAACAGATTGCCAAACGCTTAAAAATATTATATCCTATGGATATGGCAATGCAAATATCACCTGAAAGTATCTATTCCTATTTATATGTTTTGCCGCGCGGCGCCTTACGTAAAGAATTGGTTAAATGTTTACGATACCATCATATCAACCGGCGAATACACGGCAAATCTCGTCAAAAATCCTGCCCTATACAGGACTATATAAGTATTGAAGAACGTCCTGCTGAAATAGCAGACCGCATTATTCCTGGCCATTGGGAAGGCGATCTTCTCATGGGACATAATAATGGTTCTGCTTTGGGTACCTTAGTTGAACGAACCACACGTATGACCTTCTTGGTTCAGCTTAAAGATAAAGATGCGGCAACCGTACGAGAAACTTTCGCTAAAGAGTTTAAGCATCTTCCCAAGGGCTTAAAGCGTTCTCTAACCTATGACCAGGGCCAGGAAATGGCAGAGCATAAACTTTTTACCAAGAGTACTCACATTAAAGTTTACTTTGCGCATCCGCACTCACCTTGGGAACGAGGCACCAATGAAAACACCAACGCTTTGATTCGTCAATTTTTCCCCAAAGGTACAGATTTTTCCAAAGTTCCACTTAAAAGCATCAAAAAAGCACAGGATATGTTAAACGATCGGCCGCGGAAAACTTTAGAATTTTTAACGCCGCATGAGGTCTTCGGAAAATTGTTGCATTAGCAACTTGAATCTACACTGCCCCATACCCTCTGTTCTGAACGCCAAGGATAGGCCACATTCAAAGATGGTCTTTCTTCTGTTTTCCTCCACTTCTTTAAGTTATCTAAAAGCTCCAGGGAAAAATCATTTCTATAAACCTCCCTGGCGTAATATTCCTGTTCACCTTTTGATAGTTTTTCTAATAAATCGATAAATTCTTTTTCATATGGGTCAAGATCTTCAAGGGAAGCAAGATATAAGCTAAAGATAGTGGGAAATTTTTCCTTAAGGTAATCTTTTACATTAATGGTAGATGAATACGAGGTCATACAAAATATCGGCAGGATGAACGTTAAAAGTAATAATAAACATAATATTCGTTTCATTTTTTTACACTCCTAACTCATATTAAAGTTTATTAAGTATTCTTATTTAAAAAAATAGGGACACCTATTTATTTATCAACTTTCTTCTTAGGCCTTCCTTTCGGTATTAACTTAAAACTCTCTTACGGAGATAATGGGGACTCCTAATGTGTCAAGGGGATGGTTCTTTGTCACACTTCAAGAATATATATTTACCTTATTGAATCGCCACCTGCGGTGAAAAGAATTGGACTTTTGCAATTTTTCTACATCTTAATACTAATACGACAAAGGTTTTAAAAAATCCTTCCTTTTTTAAAAAAATAGTTGCGAGATGTATTAGTTGTTGCTGGATAGTATTTAGATGGAAAAGAGAAGATAGACCCCCGCCTACGCG
>DATKTE010000376.1:0-2377 GCA_035531295.1 Alphaproteobacteria bacterium | reverse complement strand
ATATCTACATACAAACGGTAGTTTGCATGTAAAGAGATATTTTGATGAAGAGGATATTTCCGAAGCCCATGAATCGCCTTTTGTTTGGATTGTAGCAGGGCCATGGAAATGTGCTGATCATGACGAAGCACTAGTAAAACTAAAAGCTGAAGTAAAAGGACTCTAACATGGAAACCCTAAGCAACTTTCCGAAGATAGAATGCCCATTCATACGAAAAAATTTCGAGGTGAATAAGGACGACTGGAAGAAATACGGCAAAGAATTACAAATGCGTGAGCCGTCCGTCTATCTCGTAATCAATGAGATCAATCCAGGGTATGAGTGGGTTTTTGAAGACAAAGATGTTATTGCCAGCGAGAAATTAGACGGCACCAATGTCAAACTAAAGACAGAGAATGGTCGATTAATCTCCCTAATGAACAGAAAGAATGTAATAGATCCTCTACAAATAATAAAAGGAAAAACATTTATAATAGAGGGTGTATTCAGAGCCATACAGAAAGGTTACATTGAACCAGAAGGTGTTCAAGCTGGCGAGGTAATAGGGCCAAAGCTGCAAGGGAACCCCTATAAATTAAATAATCATATATGGTATCCATTTGATAAGGCCGTCAAGCATTTAGCATATAGATCGTTCTATGAACATGAAAGAACTTTTGATAACTGGAGCTCCTGGTTCAAAGACTATCTGGGCTCTAGGTTTGCAGCTAAGCGCGGGGAAAAAGATATTATGGCTGAAGGAGTAGTATTCCATAGTCCTAGCCGTAAAGCAGAGAATAAGATCTACATGGCTAAGCTTAGGCGTAACATGTTTGATTGGTTCTATTCAGATAAGATAGAGATATATAAATAAGGAGGAATTAACATGAAAAGATTTTTAGCAGTTCTATCAATCCTGGCTTTTCTACTTGTAGCCGGGCCGGTTAGCGCAGATTGGGTAAAGGACTTACCAATAAAAAAGAACACCACACATATCGGTGTAAAATTTACAGGCAATGCTGGTATAGTCACTCTCAAGACCAAAAATGGCAGTTGCATGGAGTACCGGATAGTAGACAATGAAATATCCAAAGTACGCAAGTGCGACGGCCCTTGGGAAGACTTTGTGAAATGAAAAGAAAAGAAGTAAGCACAAAATCACTAACATACGCCCTTGATGCACTCACCATACAACTTGGCCGAAAGGGCTATGGCGGCTTTGCCAGCACCCATGAAATGTTTGGCAAGTTGATGGAAGAAGTCAATGAATTAAGCGAGGCCCTACATGACAATGATCAAGAGCAATTCATTGCAGAACTAAAAGACATAATTGTGGCAGCCCTGTTCAGCCTTGCTAGTATAAAATCCAATACACACGATGGGTAGGTACACACGATGGGTAGGTAAATGATATGAAAAACAAAAAGAAAAAGTTCCTAATAGCTGTGGAATGGTCTGACTGTGCAGAAATAGAAGTTGAGGCTAATTCTTTAGAGGAAGCTCTGAAGATAGCTGACAAAGAGGGTGTGAGTATGGCCACTCAAAACAAAGAGTACATTGGTGGGTCATTCCAAGTCAATGAAGAGTTCAGTAAGTATCTCAATTCCAAACTGGGTAAACAAGTCAGGCAAATAATCTCAGAAAGCAAATAATTGTGCTGTCATGATACCTCCTCTCTACAAAGTACGAAGGAGTCGGTTAGGGGTGACCGGCTCCTTTGTACATCTTTTTCCTATTCTATATTACTAATTCTTAGGTGAAAAAGCTTCTGGATTCTCTTCGAAGTAACTGAACGGAATTCCACCCGTCACAATATCCACAAGCTCTCTGCCATGACGAGGGCAGTTGTGTGGAAAACCTTTGTATTCAAAGGCCACGAATCCATCCAACATTTCTACTACCGTAACCGTAGTGTCTTCAAGGGCTTCTAGTAAAAGATAGGTTGGCTGTACACCTATTACCACCACCGCCGCCGAAAATACTGTACCAGATTTGATTACAAATTGATCTCCTGGGCCTGGAATCCTGGCTGCTTGAGCAAGACCACTTAATATAATTACTAGCATAGCGATCATCAGAACCATCGATACTTTTTTAAACATATTTCTTCTCCTTTTTTAATTGAATTCCTATCTTAAATCCCTATCTTAAAGTTCTGAACTAAATTACTTGTATGTTCTGAACTTCTATTCTCGATTTTTCTTTTTTATAATAAAAGCTTAGTATTATTCTTATTGTTATGATAAATAAATGTTGTGTTATTTATACATTGTATTCCTTTTATTGTTTTTATTTAAAAAAAATTTTCATCTGCGGTTTTTGGACTCTGGATCAGGCGCTCATAATCACTAATTTGAAATTTTTAAATTACTGTTGTTGGTATTCCAATTTCTCTCT
>DATKTE010000375.1:0-2301 GCA_035531295.1 Alphaproteobacteria bacterium | reverse complement strand
AAGATCTATCAATTTTAACTTATTTATATTGAATGCATGCTTTTGCCTCGAAACAATTGGGGTAATACCTACCACTTCAAATGGAACCAAATACACCGTTTCTATTAATCCAGACTTTTACTCAGCAGCCCTAAAGGAGTTCGCAGATGCTTTTAACTGGAATCGCTCCATTTAATATCCGGGAGTGCCGTATATGCGGGATGCGGTATAAATGTCCATTTTATAATATTGCTACACCATGGCGGAATAACGAGAAGACCAGGGGCTGGCTTGATTTTTTGGAACGTTTGGGCGAAATAAAACGCAATATCGTATTTGCATTAAATCGCAGAGAAATATCTGAATCTGTTTTAAGAAATGCTAATTGTATTGATGAGATTTCTACGGAAGAAATCAATACCACCAGCTCATCGGGAAAAAAAAGAAAAATTAATTATAAAATGATAAAACTAAAAGAAAGGTTCTTTCAGGATGCTATTAACGGGAATGACTAAATTTAAAGTAAAGCCATGTCTAAATTGTAAACTGAGATACAGGTGTCCATTTTATGACATTGTTCCTGTTGGCAAGAAATTTGGTGATGCTGCATTAGTAAGCCATGCGGACATATCATCAAGGCTTGGCAGCGCACTCGTTTCGCTTGTGCATGCTTTAAATTTTATGGACATTAGAGAGGACGCTTTAATGCTGGCTAATTGTGTTGATAAAATTTTTTCTGAGATTTTAACGTTGCCTGGTGAAAATAAAAGGCTAACTAATTATACAAGAATAGAAATTAAGGAAGGATTTTTCCAAGATGCTATCAGCGAACTCTGATTATTTAAAAACTCGCGATCCAGATGAGGGCGCAAAGGCATTTAAAGAAGCATGCCTGGGAGAGCCTCCGGAGAGGCCGGAGTTGGACGGGAATCCGGTACTGTTCTCACCGGCCCCGTGTCCATTCAAACTTGATATCTGTAAGCGATGTACTCTCAGGTATTCCTGCTGGCTGGGTAAGGCTAAGCGGGAGGAGTTCGAGACATTTAAGCAAGTGCACTATTCTACTGGTCGTGGCCCATATACGATACAGATTTTTCTTTCTGTCTTTCGCGGTGCTACTTCCATGTATTTCAAAGACCATTTGCTCAGCTTTAGGCAGTTGCTAAACCTTGCCTCATGTATTATGGATATAAAGCTCGAACTTCCAAATAAATATTATAATATTATTATGTGCGAAGGGAAATTCAAACGTGCGTTTAGGAATGGATACTTATGGACAGATTCGGAATAACTCAATTTAAATTTAATACCTGTAAATCATGCCTTACACGATACTCCTGTGTGATGAGCGAATTCACGAAAGAGAATTTCGCAAGGTTTGAGGCCGTGCAGGGTACTATTGGGATGAAGCCCCACGGTTTTAGTGAATATCTTGCCGCCCATATTAGATTATTCAAAATAAAACTTAAGAACGGGTTGGAGCCCAATGTGGCGCTTAAGTCAGCGAGTTGCATTAGCGTACTATTGAATAGCGATGGAAAAGTCGATACGATTGAATTTAATATTAAATATCAAATCCTCGAATTATTTGAAGAAGGGAAGCTATGGCAAAATTCGTAGTTACGGTAATGCGGAGGGGTATCGCCTTCAGGGACATGGAGGTCGAGGCTGACAATAAAGCAGAAGGCAAACTGAAGGCTGTGGATAAGGCCGGATCGTTTGAGTTTTCAGAAAAAGAATCGGAATATAAGGCTGTTGGGATTTATCAAAAGGAGTAAGCTATGGGTTTGTTTTCATGGAATTGTATGGTGTGCAAGCATCCAATGCTTCATAACATGGGCGTCGTTACGCCCGGCGTAAATGAATGGATGAACCGGGTTGTAGTGCTTGAGAAAAACGGTTCAATATTAAGGGGCCCGTATGATGGTTATGGCCGTGTTGGCATGACTGAAATGAAGATGGAATGGAAAGACCATAAGATGATTAACGGCCCCGATTGTTATCACGAAGCCTGCTACAAAGCCGTCGGGTCGCCCACTGAATATACGAGGGCGAGTTTGCATTCAATAGACCAGGGCCACTTCTTCTCTGATGGCGCTCATGACCTGAAAGAAAAAGACATCCCGGACGCGATCAAGAAGATTAAACGCCCGCTTAAGACCTGGAAGATTAAAAAGAGGGCTGCCTGATGCCATACAAATGGGTAGACCCAAAGGTTTTCGTGAAATGGAAGGGTGTGACTGTTTATCATACTTATCGTAATGACGATGCCAATAACGCATGGTTTTACCATTTTACAACCAACTCTGCTGGAGCAGAGGG
>DATKTE010000374.1:0-2373 GCA_035531295.1 Alphaproteobacteria bacterium | reverse complement strand
GTAGAATTTCTGGAATGGGATTAGCAAGGGCCAAAATAATAGGCCTATCAGCCATTGCTGCGACCGCTTCCCCTTTTAAAACGCCCCCAGCTGAAAGACCTAAAAAGATATCCGCACCCTTGAGCGCCTCGCTTAAAGTACGAACCTTTTGATCTGTTGCATATTTTTCCTTATAAGGATCCATTTTGACGGAACGGCCTTTATAGATCACTCCCGCTTGGTCTGTCGCAATAATGTTTTCTCGTTTAATTCCCAGATCAACTAAAATATCAAGACACGCAATGGCCGCAGCTCCTGCACCAGACGTCACGAGTCTAACATCTTGCGTATTTTTTTTCACGAGCTTCAAGGCATTAAGGACAGCTGCCCCGACAATTATAGCAGTTCCATGCTGATCGTCATGGAAAACAGGGATATTTAGCCGCTTTTTAAGCTCTCGCTCCACTTCAAAACATTCTGGGGCTTTGATATCTTCAAGGTTAATTCCCCCAAATGTGGGTTCAAGACTTGCAATAATATCAATAAGTTTGGTTGGATTTAATTCATTGATTTCAATATCAAAGACATCGATTCCTGCAAACTTCTTGAAAAGAACGGCTTTCCCTTCCATAACCGGCTTTGCGGCTAAGGGGCCAATATTTCCAAGCCCTAAAACGGCTGTTCCATTGCTAATCACTGCCACAAGATTTGCGCGCCCCGTAAGTGTTGCCGCTTCTTGCGGATCTTTTTCAATCGCATCACACACTGCAGCAACCCCCGGCGTATAAGCTAACGCCAAATCATCCTGGGTTGAGAATGGTTTTGTAGGTACAACCTTTAGTTTGCCATGTGGTTTATCACGATGATAATCGAGTGCTCGTTGGTAAAGAGTCTCTTCCACGTTGCCCTCCCTCTCTTGGAACACTAAATTCTACTCTATTCTGAGACGAATAGATATGGTGCGGTCGAGAAGACTCGAACTTCCACGGGATCTCTCCCACAGCGACCTCAACGCTGCGCGTCTACCAATTCCGCCACGACCGCATGACTTTTGACTTCCACCTTTTAAAACTCGGTGGTACACCTTGGGATAACAAATCTATCCACTTGCTGCAAGCGTCTTTACACGGAAATGGAAATGAGGACAAGCCCAAACACAACAAATAATCTCGAATGGAAATTTCAGGCCGGTCTTATAGACTATTTAGGCGCCCTTGAATGGATGGAAACGCGTGTCAAAGCCTTACAAAATAAAGAGGCTCTCGAATGCGTATGGCTCCTTGAGCATCCCCCCCTCTATACCCTAGGAACAAGTGGGCACGAAAAAGATATTTTACCAACAGCACAACTTCCAACCTTTAGAGCAGGCAGAGGGGGCCAAGTCACCTATCATGGCCCTGGTCAACGCATTATGTATCTTATGCTAGATTTAAAAGAACGAAGGCAGGATATTCGTTGGTATGTGTTTGAGCTGGAAGAATGGATTATCCGCATCCTTTCAGCTTTCGGCGTGAAGGGAGAACGACGGCCGGGGCGGGTTGGAATCTGGGTACAAAAAAATGGCCAAGATCACAAAATTGCAGCCCTCGGCGTTAGGCTTCAAAAGTGGGTTACATCTCATGGAATCGCTTTGAATGTGAACCCAGATCTAAAAGCTTATCAAGATATTATTCCATGTGGGCTTAGCCACTATGGCATCACGTCTTTGGCCGATTTGGGCCATAATGTGACTCTTGAAGAGGTGGATAACGTTTCACGTGAAACATTTCCTTTTTGAGCCATGCGCCTTATCGTTCACCTCACCCCGAAAGCCTCTCATAATAAAATTGAAGGATGGGCCTTGGATGGGCAGGGCCAAAAGATTCTGAGGGTTAAAGTGACTGCTGTTCCTGAAGACGGCAAGGCAAATGCAGCCTTAATCAAGCTTTTAAGCCAAAAACTTCATATAGCAAAATCACGAATTTGCTTGGTCCGCGGAACGACCTCACGCGTGAAACAGCTTGAGATTGAGATAGAAGAAAGGGAAGCTGAGAAGTTGTGATGAGCTCACTTATTCAAACGGGTGAGGTCAAAGCTGATTAACAACTGGGCGAGGGCTTGTTTTAACCATTTTGGAAGACCACTTTGTATAGAAATCTCATTTTGATGAGCTTCAAGAAAATGCTTATATTCTTTAGAGTTATCAATACAAATCATACGATCTGAAAGGTTTAATAAATAAGGAATGTGATCTAAGCTTCTTTGATATCGCCTTATAATACCATTTTCAGGAAATAATTATACGACCCTGAAGAAGCAGGTCTTTCTGGATCGCTGCGGCTCCTTACGGAGCCTCGCGAAGACGCGTGTGTGGGCGTCTTTGCGAGCGGAGCGAAGCAATCCAGATTATAATTT
>DATKTE010000373.1:0-5398 GCA_035531295.1 Alphaproteobacteria bacterium | reverse complement strand
TAAGAACATCTTTCAGTAGTTTTACTAATGCATTTTTGAGCTTGGCGATTTCCACTTGACACTTTTCAACCCATCTTCAGAAGAATGTTTCTTAAGTGTTTTTTATCATTTTTATTTTATGATGTTATAAAATGCAAAGCAGGGGGGAGTACATTGAAAACCATTAATATACTTAGAACACCAATTTTTCTTGTTTTTCTTGTTACTCTTACAACGACAAAATCAAGTTTTGCTGATTGTAACAGTGATCACACCAACTGCTATAATTTGTATATTCAATGTGCAGGAGGTCAAAACACCTGTGGAGCGTGTGTGAAGGCGTGTTCAACGTGTGAAAAATCCTGTGCATCTGATGCGGGCAACTATACGGGCTGTTTTTGGTTGGGAATTAAATGCAGCTGAGGATGCGGGTAAAATAGAAAATAATGCTATTTTCAAATAAGAAAAGTGTATTTTCTTAAACTACCCTCTTCAGCGCGTCCTCAAATGAGAGCTCAATTTTCTCTCCCGTCCGGCGATTTTTCAACTCGCATTGACCTGATCCTACACTCCGCGGGCCGATGATAATTTGCCAGGGAAGACCAATCAAATCCATATCCGCAAATTTAGCTCCTGGTCCCATGTCTCGATCATCGTAAAGGACGTCAACACCTGCTTGAAGAAGCTTTGTATAAAGATCATCACACAATCGTGTGCAGTCTTCATCCTTAACTTTGAGGTTGAGAACGCCAACTTTAAACGGGGCAACAGACTCAGGCCATTTTATCCCATCTTCATCATGGTGGGCTTCAATAATGGCCCCTACAAGGCGGGAAATTCCAATGCCATAGGATCCCATCTCGACAGGTACTTGCTTGTTATCAGGACCCATGACATAGGCCCCGAGCGGTATAGAATATTTCGTTCCAAAATAAAAGACGTGCCCCACTTCGATGCCGCGGGCAGTCTTCAGCCTCTCTGGTGGGACAGGACAATTTTTTGGATCATGAATTTCGTCCGATGCGGCATATAGGGATTGCAGCCGATCAAGGGTTAACGTATTGACATCTAAATTTTCATAAGCCTCGTCATAGAAGATTTCGCTTTCACCTGTTTCTGCAAGGATTTGGAACTCATGACTTAAGGTGCCCCCAATAGCGCCAGAGGCTGCACGGACAGGAATAGCTGTAAGGTCCATGCGAGCAAAGGTTTTTACATAAGCTTCTAACATGGCTTGGTAGGAAGCTTTTGCGCCTTCAAAATTGAGGTCAAAGGAATAGTTATCCTTCATCAAGAATTCCCGGCCCCGCATCACGCCAAAACGAGGGCGAATTTCATCCCGGAATTTCCACTGAATATTATAAAGACGTTTGGGAAGGTCTCGATAACTCTTGATAAAGTGGGCAAAAATATCTGTAATGACGTCTTCCGCTGTGGGGCCATAAACCATTTCCCGTTCATGACGATCTTTGATGCGAAGAGTTTCCTTGCCGTAGGCATCATAACGACCACTTTTTATCCAGAGTTCTGCAGGTTGAATAGTTGGCATCAGAACTTCAAGGCTTCCGGCTTTGTCTTGTTCCTCACGAACAATTTGTGAAATATTCCTGAGCACCTTCAGACCCAACGGTAGCCACGCATAAATGCCAGAGCTCACCTGTGTAATCATGCCTGCCCGGAGCATCAAACGGTGGGAAGCAATTTGTGCTTCTTGAGGTGTGTCCCTTAATGTGGGATAGAAATAAACTGAGGATCGCATGCTATTCTTATCTCCTTAAAGCCTAAATTCTTCGCCTAAATAAACACGACGAACTGCTGTATCTGCAACAATTTCTTCGGGGACTCCTTCTTTAAGAACAAGACCCTCATTAATAATATAAGCCCGATCAACGATGCCAAGGGTATCGCGCACATTGTGATCGGTAATCAAAACGCCGATATTTTTGTCCTTGAGGTGGGAGATGAGATCCCTGATTTCGGCGACCGCAATAGGATCAATACCCGCTAAAGGCTCGTCAAGCAGCATAAAGTGAGGATTACTAGCAAGAGCACGGGCGATTTCGGTGCGTCGCCTTTCTCCTCCTGATAAAGCAAGAGCAGGTGCATTCCGGATATGCTTAATAGAAAATTCATCAAGCAGCATTTCAAGGCGCTCTTCCCGTCGATCGTAATCAGGTTCCACGAGTTCTAATATGGCTTTAATATTATTTTCTACAGAAAGACCGCGAAAAATTGACGTTTCTTGGGGAAGATATCCAATACCAAGACGAGCTCTACGGTACATGGGAAGGTGGGTGATATCATAATTATCGATGAAGACAGATCCAAAATCAGCTTTGATCAATCCAGTAATGATAGAAAAGCAGGTTGTTTTCCCGGCACCATTGGGGCCTAGAAGACCTACGGCTTCACCGCGCTTGACGTGAAGGTTAACGTCCCCTACGACGACACGTCGCGCATAAGATTTACGTAAATTCTGAGCCCTGAGTCCTTCCGCTGAGGAAGCCTTATTTTCTAAAGAAGATATCATACCATAACTATATTCTGATTAAGAAGATGGAGCATAATTCTTATTAGCAGAAGTTGGGAAGACTTGTCCACCTTCGTGCACATCAGAAGATTCTTCCCCTGATTTAGAGTCTTCCTTCATTCTTTTAACATCTTTTGAATAGATAATCCCTGAAATGCGATTTTTTGGACCTGTTTGGGGGGCACCTGGGAGATTTGGATATATCTCAGCGATATCTGTTCTTAGATTGTAAATTCCATGTTCTCCTTGAATCACATTGCCGCCCTGAGTTACTTTAACGTTCTCAAAAACTTCCACGATATCTGTCTTGGCAGAGTAATTTCCCCGCTTGCCGGTCACAATTCCCTTGGGGCCAGAGACGAGTGTATTGCCCTTAGCTTCCACTCTCTCGAGGGCCGATTTTTCTTTCCCATCTTCTGTTTTTTCCTTGGAAGGTTTGAAATGGGCAATAAGGGTGTCCGCTTGAATAACTTCTTTCTTTTCAGGAAATGTGGCAATAGCATTCCCGCGAGCAATTCCTTTGTGTTCTGAATGCCAATATTCAATGGAATCTCTTGCCGTCAGAGTTTCTTTTGGCGTTACAATTTTTAAATTTCCTCCTGTCATGAGGACGCGATCAAGGACAACATCATAGATGGCATGTTCACCATAAGCGGTTTCAGTGGGCGATTCCATGCGAACATGACCATCGGCTGTTAACGATGTAATTTCTCTGTCTTTTCCTTCCGTGAAATAAACAGTCAGCACATCACCATAAACTGTATTCGTGCCCTTTTGAGCTTTAGCACTACCAGTTGCAACACACTTTTGTGCCGTTTCATCACAGACAATTGAATTTTCAGCATCAATAATAACAGGGGAGTCGTCCTTACTCTTGCTGAGTTGTTCTAAGATTTCTGCGTGGCATAAAGAAATACCTGTCAGAAAGGACAGAAGAAAGCAAAAGAGTTTATTGCTCATCGGAATGCCCCTGCTTCTTCTTGTGCTTTTTCATTCCCGACGCCTTAATGACGACTTGGGAATGTCCTTTGAGGGTAATAATTTTTTTCCCATTGTCACCTGAATCTACAATCTTAAAGCCTTTTGCGCCCTTAATTTTGCCAGTGGGGCCTTCTCCTTCAATATAGCTATTTCCTTCAATGGTCTTATCATCAATGGTTACATTAGCTTGCTCTGTTGTGACCAGATAGCCAGCCGTACTGGTGAGTTTCACTCCCCCTTTTAAATTCAGCACCTTTGTTTCTTTGTTATAACGTCCTTCTTTGGCCTTAACGTTAAAAGTTTGCCCATCTCCCATGGTCATGGAACCTTCGGGGTTAACAAGGTTTGCAAGATTGTCAGATTGTTCTTTTGCCCAATCTGCATTCACATGAAAGGGCTGCCCCTTTGAATCAGTAGAAAGATAGTGAGGGCGCACCATACGATTTTCTTTAATTTCAGGTTGTGAGGTATCGACAAGCACGATTTCTTCCTTGCCTAAGGAAAGAAGATAAGGCCACCCGAATGCAAATCCTACGGACAAAAGAATCCCAACGGGGAGCACAATCTTCATCAAACTCACATAGCGAGAATAATTTTTGGGGATTGTGCGTCTCATTTAGGCAAGGCCTTCTCTCAAACAATCATGAAGACGTAAAAGACCCACAAGTTGGTCCGTTTCGTCTTCTAGAACGAATAAGTTCGTGATCGATTTGCGATTCATAAGCCCTAAGGCTTCTGATGCTAAGGAAGAAGAAAAAATGGTCTTAGGGGAGGGGGTCATGACCTCTTCAGCGCTTTGGCTTAAAAGTGAGGGACTCATATGGCGGCGTAAATCTCCGTCGGTGATGATGCCCATAAGTTTTTTTGCATCATCCAATACACCAATACATCCAAACCCTTTTTCTGTCATGACAACAAGAGCTTCGCTCATTAAAGTTTCTTTCGAGACAAGTGGGAGTTCTTCATAGGGGCGCATCATATCAAACACATGCAATAGTTTTTTGCCCAAACGGCCCCCAGGATGGAAATTTTTGAAGTCTCTCTCGGAAAATCCTTTGCGCTTTAAAAGGGTGACGGCAAGGGCATCTCCAAGGCCAAGCATAAGGGTCGTTGAGGTCGTGGGAGCGAGACCCATAGGGCATGCTTCGGTGAAGGAGGGAAGAAGAAGCGTATAAAGGGCTGCTTTTGCAAGGACACTATCTACCTTACATGTGATGGCGATGATAGGAATATCAAAACGCTTGGCATAATTAATCATATTGGATAGCTCGGCCGTTTCCCCTGAAAGGGAGAGCATTATAAGCGTATCTTCAAGCGTGATCATCCCCAAATCCCCATGGCTGGCTTCGCTGGGGTGGACAAAAAAAGCAGGTGTTCCAGTGGAAGAAAAGGTCGAAGCAATTTTGTTGGCAATATGTCCGCTTTTCCCGATGCCCGAGAGGATCACCCGACCCTTTGTTTGCATCAAAAGATCGACGGCTCCCTTAAAGGACCCCCCTAAACTTTGAGCCAGTTCTAAAAGAGCTTCAGCCTCAAGCTTTAAAACACGACGTGCTTCTATAAGATCATCTTGAGGGAAAAGAGGAGTTACAATTGCATGTTGCATTAAAAAAGGTATCCTAGATTGTTACTTTTAAATAGCCTCTATCCCCCCGCATGTGTCATTCTTGGGCTAGAAGCGCTTTCCCTTGCAAAGGTGAGGGCTTAGCGCTTCTTGACCCGAGGATCTTGTTTCCAATGAGATCCTCGGCCAAGAAATACTAATGTTTTCCATTGGAAAACAAAGTATTTCTTGCCAAGGATGACACAACATAGTGAATAGTCATTCTTCTTTTATACTTAATGTTGAAAAATATCAACCTCATTCCATCCTTGAATGTCAAGTTCACAACGAGCAGGAATAAATTC
>DATKTE010000372.1:0-4877 GCA_035531295.1 Alphaproteobacteria bacterium | reverse complement strand
GACTTGGTATGGAGTTACCCTATCAATCACTTGAAGAAGTGCGTGCGCGGCTGGTTCAAATTAATCCTCGTTTCGATGAAATTGACAGTGTTCAACGTGCGCCGTGGGTTGAGTTTGGTCATGCAGGGGCCCTAAATTCAGATCCATTTGAGCCCGTAATTGCTAACTTTTATATGACGGACCCCATATCCCGCCATTCCATTACAATGGCCAAATGCACGCAAGAGATTTTGGGTAGATGATGATTAACATAGAAAATCTTTGGCATGAGGCTCTTTTACCCACTTTGCATACAGTTGGGTACATCTTTCTAATTATTGTTCCTTTAATACTAGCGATCGCTTATTTGACATATGCGGAACGAAAAGTCATTGCCGCGATGCAACTTCGCGTTGGGCCTAACGTTGTTGGCTGGTTTGGTCTTTTACAACCATTTGCAGATGGATTAAAACTTCTTCACAAGGAAACCATTATTCCGACCCGTTCAAATCCTTTTATATTCATTCTTGCCCCTTTGATTACTTTTGGCTTGAGTCTTTCGGCTTGGGCCGTCATTCCCTTCGGACCTGGTCTCGTTATCAGCAACATTAACGTGGGGGTTCTTTACCTTTTTGCAATCTCTTCCTTGGGTGTCTATGGAATTATCATAGCCGGCTGGGCCAGCAATTCTAAATATGCCTTCTTAGGAGCCTTAAGATCAGCTGCTCAAATGGTATCGTATGAGGTCTCTATTGGTCTTGTCATTATTGCTGTCATCCTTTGCGTTGGATCGTTAAATCTGAGCGACATCGTTGAAGCTCAAAGAACGGTTTGGTTCATTATCCCACATTTGCCCATGGCTGTAATTTTTATGATTTCGGCTCTTGCCGAAACGAATCGTTTACCATTTGATTTGCCCGAAGCAGAAGCTGAACTTGTTTCTGGCTATAACGTTGAGTATTCTTCTATGACGTTTGCGCTCTTTTTCTTGGGCGAGTATGCAAATATGATTCTTATGAGCGCTATAGGAAGTATACTCTTCCTCGGCGGATGGCTTCCTCCTTTTCAGATGGCTCCCTTCACATGGATACCAGGAATTGTTTGGTTTTCTCTAAAAATATCTTTATTTCTTTTCGTTTTTTTGTGGGTTAGGGCCACTTTTCCCCGTTATCGATACGATCAATTGATGCGACTTGGGTGGAAAGTTTTCCTGCCATTCTCTTTAATATGGGTTGTTCTAACCGCAAGCGTTTTGGTGACCTTTAACCTTTTACCAGGAAAGTAAGGCTATGCCAGAAACACCCGCATCAAAACCCTTCTTTCGCATTTTAAAAGCTTTTTCCTTGAGTGAACTTTGGTCGGGACTATTTTTAACGCTCAAGTATATGTTTTTTAAAAAGAGAGTTACTCTCGCCTATCCTTATGAAAAAGGTTTCCTGTCCCCTCGTTTTCGAGGAGAACACGCCTTAAGACGCTACCCGAATGGGGAAGAAAGGTGTATTGCTTGCAAACTTTGTGAAGCCGTTTGTCCTGCACAAGCCATTACCATTGAAGCTGAAGAAAGAGAAGATGGTAGTCGTCGAACAACACGTTATGACATCGATATGACAAAGTGTATATATTGTGGGCTTTGCGAAGAATCCTGCCCTGTGGATGCCATTGTAGAAGGACCGAATTTCGAATTTTCAGCAGAAACGCGGGAAGAACTATTCTATGATAAGAAAAAACTATTATCCAATGGGGATCGCTGGGAAGTTGAAATTGCAGAGCGCCTTGAACGAGATGCATTGTATCGGTAGGAGTAAAGAATGATTAATATTACGGTCCTTACATTTTATATTCTTTCAGCCGTTCTCTTAAGTTCGGCTGTGATGGTCGTTACAGCACGCAATACAGTTTATGGTGTTTTGTTTCTGATCTTAGGCTTTTTTAATGCAGCAGGACTTTTTATCTTGGCTCATGCTGAATTTTTATCGATGATACTCGTGGTTGTTTATGTGGGAGCTGTTGCAGTTCTTTTCCTTTTCGTCGTGATGATGCTTAACGTGGAGCTTGGACAACTTCGAGAATCGATCAAGAGTTATTCCCTTATAGGTGGCCTTGTGGGTGGTATCTTAGGGCTTGAGCTTGTCGGTATGATGGCAATTTGGAGCACGTCTCCAGAAGCGTTTGATTTAACTTCTGCGCCCTTTGCCAATTATGGCAATGTGTCAAATACACAAGCTCTTGGAAACTTACTATACACTCATTACGCCCTTGTTTTTCAAGGTGCAGGGCTTATTTTGCTTATCGCTATGATTGGTGCTATTGTCTTGACTTTACGCCAGCGTGAAGGAGTAAAAAAACAAAGCCTTGGAGATCAAATTGGTCGGCAAGCAAAAGAGAGTGTTCGTCTTGTGGACATTCCAAGTGGATCAGGGATTTAGGAAAAAGGAATGGCTATTAGCCTCGATCATTATCTCATTGTTGCAGCCCTTCTCTTCACGATTGGAGGCGTTGGAATCTTTCTTAATCGCCGAAACGTGATTGTCATTTTAATGTCTATCGAACTTATGCTTTTGGCGGTTAGCATAAATTTTGTAGCTTTTTCCTACTATCTTGGAGATCTTGTTGGACAGGTTTTTACCATATTTGTATTGACGGTTGCCGCCGCCGAGGCGGCGATTGGCCTTGCTATTCTCTTGGTGTATTTCCGGAATCGGGGAGATATTTATGTGGACGACATTACCATGTTGAAGGGTTAACTATGAGTGTTTTAGCTATCTTAGTTGTATTCCTTCCTTTTGCAGGCTTTTTGTTAGCCGGAGGTTTGGGAGAGAAATTCGGGAATCAATTTAGTCAACTTATGACTTGTATTTTAATGGGCCTTTCAACGGCATTTGCGTGCTACCTTTTCCTAGAATCGGGCCTTAAAGAAGAAACTTTTCTTGTTCCGCTTTTTACTTGGATTGATGTTGAACTTTTTAAGGTGAGTTGGGAGCTTCAGCTCGATAGCCTTAGTTATGTGATGATAACAGTCGTTACATTGGTCTCTTTTCTGGTTCACATATATTCTATCGGCTATATGAAGGGGGATCCCGGTATTCCCCGGTTTATGGCTTATTTAAGTCTTTTTACTTTCTTTATGTTGATGCTCGTCACCGCTTCTAACCTTCTTCAAATGTTTTTTGGATGGGAGGGGGTTGGCTTGTGCTCTTATCTTTTGATTGGATATTGGTATGATCGTGACAGAGCTAATGCTGCAGCTATGAAAGCATTTCTCGTTAACCGTATCGGTGACGTGGGATTTATTCTTGGAATATTGACGATTTTTGTTGTTTTCGGGACCCTTGATTTTGTGGGAATATTTGAACTTGTAGAGTCACATCAACAGGATACGTTTACCTTTCTGGGCGGTCAGTGTCACGCTCTAACGCTTGCCTCATTTTTGTTCTTTATTGGAGCTATGGGGAAATCCGCGCAAATCGGGCTTCATACATGGCTGCCTGATGCTATGGAAGCTCCAACACCCGTCTCTGCACTCATTCACGCTGCTACGATGGTGACAGCAGGTGTCTTCCTTATCGTACGTCTTTCTCCCTTATTAGAATATGCCCCGCTTGCAAGAGAGTTTATCACGATTATTGGGGCCGTAACTGCCCTTATGGCGGCCACTATTGCCTGCGTTCAAAATGATATAAAGCGTATCATTGCTTATTCAACTTGCAGTCAGTTGGGGTACATGTTTATGGCCGCAGGTCTTTCTGGGTATAGCGCTGCAATGTTTCACCTGACGACTCATGCTTTCTTTAAAGCGCTTCTTTTTTTAGGTGCAGGATCGGTTATTCATGCAATGTCAGATGAATATAATATCCAAAAGATGGGGGGGATTTGGAAGTATGTTCCAGTCACCTACGTCGTTATGTGGATCGGAAGCTTAGCCTTGGCGGGAATCCCATTTTTTGCAGGCTTTTACTCAAAAGACATGATTATGGAAATCGATTGGGTTTCTAATTTACCTGTGGGGAAATTGGCATTCGTCTTTGGCTTTGCGGCTGCTGTTTTAACGGCTTTTTATGCATGGCGTCTTCTTATCCTTACCTTTAACGGAAACCCGCGCGCAGACGAAGCTGTAATGAGCCATATTCATGAGTCACCGCTTATTATGTTGATTCCCCTTGTTGTTTTAGCCATGGGATCGCTTTTTTCAGGTGCTTTTTTATATGAGCTGTTTGTTGGAGAGGAGACTCCATTCTGGGGAGCTGCAATCTTTGTTTTGCCAGAAGATGAAGTCATTTCAGCCGCTCATCATGTTTATAATTGGGTTCACTGGTCTCCAACGTTTGCCGCTCTCATTGGAATTGGAATTGCGTATCTTCTTTATACTTATCGAAAGAAATGGCCAGAAAAACTCTCAACCACGTTCAGCAGTGTGTATATATTTCTTTGGAATAAATGGTATTTTGATGCGTTCTATCAATGGCTTTTTGTAAATCCAGCCTTAAAACTTGGAAAGATATTGTGGGAGGAGGGAGATCAAGAAACTATTGATGGTCTCGGCCCTGACGGATTTGCAGCCTTATCGGCTGCAGGGGGAGGTTTTTTATGCCGTCTGCAGACAGGATATGTTTACCATTATGCTTTCGCAATGATTGTTGGTCTAGTGCTGATGATCGGCTGGTATTTTTGGGTGCAGATATAAAGGATAAATAATGGGAACCCTTCCGATTTTAAGCATGACTATTTTTCTTCCTCTCTTGGGAGCACTTGCAATTTCGTTAAATTGGGCAAATGGAGACGTCAGCAAAAACAATAATGCACGTTGGGTCGCTCTGTGGACAACATTGGTGACACTTGGCTTGGCTGTAACTTTGTGGGTGAACTTTAACACAACATCTTCAGGATTTCAGTTTGAAGAT